>DQOT01000145.1 GCA_015658495.1 Fidelibacterota bacterium
TAGGGTTGAACCGTTATGTTGAATAGTGGCGGTTTTCCCATGGACAATTTCTGATGAATGAACCACATTTCCACCATAAGCCACCGTAATGGCTTGATGTCCTAGACAAACACCCAAAATAGGAATGGATGCCCCATATATTTTTATCACTTCAACAGAATTTCCTGCATCTTCAGGGCGACCGGGACCGGGGGAAATCACAATATGTGTTGGGGCCCATTCTTCAATTTCATCCAATTTAAATTGATCATTTCGTACTACTTTTATATCGGGATTAATTGTCCCAATGTATTGCACCAAGTTATAGGTGAATGAATCGTAATTATCGATAACTAAAATCATGCGACCAATCCTTTTTCAGCAAAATCAATGGCAGCCATAATTGCTTTTGCTTTATTCACTGTTTCATCAAATTCTTTGGTTGGGTCAGAGTCATGCACAATGCCAGCGCCAGATTGAAAATGGACCGAGCCATTTTTCATTATCATGGTGCGGATGGTAATACAGGTATTTACATTTCCCGTGAAATCGAAAAAGCCCACGGCGCCGGAATAAATGTCTCTGCGGTTGGGCTCTAATTCATGAATAATTTCCATGGCGCGAATCTTTGGCGCGCCTGTAACTGTTCCTGCAGGGAAGCCACTCATAAGTGCATCAAAGGGGTCTTTATCTTCCGCCAGTTTCCCCTTCACGTCAGAAACAATATGCATAACATGGGAATAATTTTCAATAACCATATTTTCCGGAATGGTCACTGAGCCATATTCGGATACGCGTCCAACATCGTTTCGCCCCAAATCCAACAACATTAAATGTTCGGCACATTCCTTTTCATCATTGATCAAATCTTCAGCAAGTGCTTTATCTTCTTCATCTGTTTCTCCCCGTTGACGCGTGCCGGCGATGGGGCGGATTTCTACAATGCCATCTTCCACTTTGACCAATAATTCTGGTGATGCCCCAATAATATCAAAATCTTTTATCTTTAAATGAAACATATACGGTGACGGATTAATGGTCCGCAAAGCGCGATAAAGCGTGGTGGGTTCTACTGATGTTTGTCTCTCAAACCGTTGACTTAATACGAGTTGAAAAATATCCCCATCTTTAATATGTTCTTTTGCTTTCAAAACTGCGGACTCAAAAGAAACCTGGTCGAAATTGGAAGACACTGTACTTTGTTCCAAACGAACAGGTGTTTGGTAATCCACATCGGAATGAAGTAATTCACCGATAGCATCCACTCGTAAATGGGCTTCATCAAATTTTTCTTTCAAATCGTGATTGGGATCTACCTTTACATTGGAAATAACCAGCGCCGATCCTTTCAAATGGTCAAAGGCAATCATATCTTCAAAAAGCATGAAGACAGAATCTGGTAGATTTAATTGGGATTCATTATGAGTTGGAATATCTTCTACCCAAGCAATGGTTTCATATCCAAGGTAGCCAACGAGTCCGCCTGTGAAAGATGGGATTTCCGGGAGTTTAACCATATTATATTTGGATTGTATTTCCCGGAGTAGATCAAGAAAAGGAGTATTAACGTTTATAGATTGTCCATTCTCAGTGATAGAGGTATGACCATCTTTATGCATGAGAATTTTCTGGGGATTGATACCGACATATGAATACCGAGAATATTGATTTCCCTTTTCAACAGACTCCAGTAAAAACGCATACTCCACTTTCTTGGAAAGATGCACCCAAGCTGCTACTGGCGTCAGCATATCTGCCAGGATATGTTTATACACGGGAATGGTTGTGCATTCTCGGGCAAGGTCTTGAAATTTGTTGAATGTGAGTTGTGTTTTATCCATTTTGAGCAAAAAAAAACCCCGATCATTGTCGGGGTTTAAGAGCAGTCAGCGTGTACAGGTATTCCTGGGACTACAAAACCCCTTTGCGGCTAAAAAACCAATACCAGCTATAATAATTTTTTGTATTGATGTTATTCATGACTGTGGATATTAAGGACTGGAAAGAACCAGAACCAACCTTATTTTACTTTTTCTGTATTTTTTTTGAAATATGGTAAATCGTTCCAAAAATAGCAGCAATGTCGTCTCTATCCAGGTTCCCTTCTAACTTTTCAGCAAGTCGCTCGATAATCTCCCGTTCTCGATTCGGGTCACCGACGTTAAGATTATGGGATGCTTTGATGGAACCGATTTCTTTGGAAACGGCGAACCGCTCAACCAACAAGTCTAACATTTGATTATCGCAATCATCAATCTTTTTGCGGAGTATATTAATTTTTTCTTTTGAATCCATGAAAAAAAGTACGCAAGCCATTCAATGGGGAAAAACTATTTTTAATGTAA
>DQOT01000048.1 GCA_015658495.1 Fidelibacterota bacterium
AACAAGCAATCCCGGACTTGTTCACAAATCGCCCGGCTCACACCTTCCTTCGCTTCTTTGGTTGATGCACCCAAGTGTGGAGAAAGAACAATATTCGTTATGCCTACCAATGGATGGGTTCCGTCAATGGGTTCAGCTGTAAAAACATCAATCGCTGCACCGGCAATTTTTTCCTCAGACACGGCTTTGGCCAGGTCTTCTTCATTGATGATGCCACCCCGGGCTACATTGATGATCCTTGCCGATGATTTCATTCGACAGAGGCGATCATAATTAAAAAGGTTTATTGTCTGATCATTCAATGGTACATGGAGTGTGATATAATCTGCTGTTTCGGTCAATGTATCCAAATCAACGATTTTGATCTCATCTTCCCGAAACATATTCTGGCTCACAAATGGATCATACCCGATCATATTCATCCTAAAGGACCTGCACCGTTCCATCACTTCCCTGCCGATCTTACCCAAGCCCACAATTCCCAGTGTTTTATTCTGGAGTTCAGTCCCCACCAACTGATGGCGATTCCATTCCCCTTTTTCCAATTCACTGTGTCCACGATGGATATTCCGTGAGAGTGTCAGCATCAAAGCTACGGTATGTTCCGCAGCAGAAATCGTATTCACATCCGGCGTATTCATGACCACAACACCTTTGCGTGTTGCTGATGGAAAATCAATATTATCCACACCAACACCAGCACGACCGATCACCTGCAAATTTTTTGCTGATTGAATCATGTCCGCTGTGATCTGGGTGCCACTTCGAATGATCCAACCCTGGACATCCTGTGCAGCATTCTGTTTTTCTTCGGGCGTACCATCGGGCAAATAAACAATGTCTAAACCGGCTTCATTTAAAATTGACATACCGATATCTGTAATTGGATCAGAGACGAGAACTTTCATTGGGATATGTGGATTTATTATAAAAGGTTATTGTTGGGCGCTGATCAAATTGAGCGCTGATCCTGCTTTGAACCACTTGATCTGGGTATCATTATATGTGTGGTTGCAAATAATCTCATCTGTTGAACCGTCTGCATGATTTACTGCCAGTGTGAGCGGTTTGTCTGCAGCAAATTGATCCAGATCGACAAAATCAAATGTATCATCTTCCTGAATTTTTTCATAATCAGATTTATCCGCAAAGGTTAAACCGAGCATGCCCTGTTTCTTCAAATTTGTTTCATGGATCCGTGCAAAGGAGCGCACCAAAACAACACGTACACCCAAATGTCTTGGCTCCATAGCAGCGTGTTCACGGGAAGACCCTTCACCATAATTTTCATCACCCACAATAATTGTTGGAATACCGGAAGATTTATATGCCCTTTGCGTGGTAGGGACGGGAGCATATTCTCCAGTCAATTGGTTCTTTACAAAATTGGTACTATCATTATAAAAATTCATAGCCCCAGTGAGCAAATTTTCTGAAATATTATCCAAATGTCCGCGAAATTTCAACCACGGACCCGCCATTGAAATATGATCGGTCGTACACTTCCCTTTTACTTTAATGAGCAATTTCATACCCCTGATACTTTCACCGTTCCACGGTTCAAAAGGTGTCAGCAATTCAAGTCTTTGTGAATTTGGATTTACTTTTACATCAATGGATGATCCATCTTCTGCTGGAGATTGATATCCCAGTTCTTCCACAGCAAAACCGTTCGGGGGTAAATCGTATCCACTGGGTGCATCCAACATTACCGGTTCACCTGCTTCATTCACCAGGGAATCCTTTTCAGGGTTAAAGGTGAGATCCCCTGCTATAGCCAATGCTGTGACCAATTCTGGTGATGCGACGAAAGCATGTGTATTTGGATTTCCATCTGCACGTTTAGCAAAATTCCGATTAAACGAATGGACGATGGTGTTTTTATCTTCATTTTCTGCGCCAGCACGCGCCCATTGACCAATACATGGACCACAAGCATTTGCAAAAACATTTGCACCCAATTGTTCAAAAATATCAATAAATCCATCTCGCTCAATGGTGTACCGAACTTGTTCAGATCCTGGTGTTATGGTGAATTTGGCTTTGGTTTTGAGTCCTTTATCCACGGCTTGTTTGGCAATGGATGCAGCACGGGATATATCCTCATAAGAGGAGTTTGTACAGGAACCGATCAATCCGACTTCGATGGTGGTTGGCCAATTATTGTCCGCAGCCGCTGATTCCATTTGAGAAACAGGTGTCGCTTTATCCGGTGTGAATGGGCCATTCAAGTGTGGTTCCAATTCTGACAAATTAATTTCGATCAATTGATCATAATATTCTTCCGGGTTTGATAGCACTTCCTCATCAGCGCGGAGATGATCTCGTATGCCATCAGCGAGATCGGCCACTTCAGTTCTGCCAGTTGCCCGGAGATATTTTGCCATTTGCTCATCGTATCCGAACAGGGATGTGGTTGCACCAACCTCTGCGCCCATGTTACAAATGGTTCCTTTTCCAGTGCAGGACATTTTATCTGCTCCAGGTCCGAAATATTCTACAATGGCGTCCGTTCCCCCTTCCACAGTTAAAATACCTGCCACTTTCAGGATCACATCTTTGGCAGAGGTCCACCCACTCATTTCACCCGTAAGGTTGACGCCGATCAATTTCGGAAATTTGAGTTCCCAGGGTATCCCCGCCATCACATCAACCGCATCAGCGCCACCCACGCCAATAGCAATCATTCCCAATCCACCAGCATTGACTGTGTGACTGTCGGTGCCGATCATCATTCCGCCGGGAAATGCATAATTTTCTAAAACAACTTGATGAATGATCCCAGCGCCAGGTTTCCAGAATCCAATGCCATATTTATCTGAAACAGATTCTAAAAAATCATACACTTCACCATTCACATCCTTGGCTTGTGCCAGATCAATTCTTGCGCTTTCTTTGGCCTGGATCAAATGATCGCAATGGACTGTGGATGGAACAGCTACCGTATTTTTACCGGCCATCATAAATTGAAGCAATGCCATCTGTGCTGTGGCATCCTGCATGGCAACACGATCTGGGGCAAAATTAACATAGGATTCCCCGCGACCGAATGCTTCCGTGGGTCGCCCACCAAACAGGTGAGAATACAGAACTTTTTCCGCCAGGGTCATAGGGCGATTTAAGACGGACCGTGCTGCATTGATCTGATCTGCCATTCGGCCGTACACACCGCTGATCATTTCCAGGTCAAACATGAATTATATTTCTCCAAAATTTGGTTAAGGTTCGTAGGAACAAAAACGGAATTAACCGTTATAAATCAAGACCCAAATTTACTCGAGATAACCCATACTTTCCAATGCAGATGATGAACTCAATCCGTAATTTTCGCGCCATGATGCTGCATTTCACAATCCTATTGTTATTATCAAATGCTCTTTTTGCATCTGTAACCAAAAAAATCATCCAAAATGATGCACATAAATTGGTCATTCGAGTCGATATAAATGCAAGCACCGAAGCAGACCTTCATCCAACTTCTTTCATGCTAGGATTCCCAGCGGCGGAATTACCGGAAACCCATTTTCAATTCCTGAATAAATCAGTATTCCCCTTCACACCACAACAGGATACCATCAGTGATTTTGAATGGATCAACCAACAGAGACTTAAAAATTTAGAAACGGGGACAATTCGTGTTTCACCCCTCGCTAGTTCAAAGGAATATTATCAAACAATTATAATTACACTGGAATTTTCTAAGGCGTATAAGCAATATCGAAATCCAACCAAAATGGAAACAGCATTTTTAAAAAATAGAATTGTGAATTGGGAAACGGCCAAATCTTGGATGATAAAGAAAAAAAGGATCTTAGGAAAGGTTGAAACATTCCCTGATGGACAATGGATTCAGTTTTTTCTGAATCAAGATGGAATGGTCTCTTTACCTTACGCATCTTTATCAGCGGTTTTTACAAATATTTCATCAGTGGACCCACGATCTTTTTCTATTTATATGTCTCAGGAATTTGGACGATCGCGCACGCAATCTACCGGGCAGGATATGGCTGAAAACCTCATTGAATTGGGTGTTTTAGTTGTTGGTGAAGAGGATGGTTCTTTTGATCCTGAAGACTACATTATTTTTTATGGTCAAGGTTCTTCTGGGTTCGATCAAATTGGTGATGACTTGGATTGGCATCAAAATATTTATTTTACATCCAATTCCTGTTGGCTTTTCATCCCCACGGATCAAAGCCTTCGTGGAAAAAGGGTGACATCTTCAACACAACCGGAAACGGTTGCAATTACACTGGATTATGGCATGACAGCTGTCCATCATGAATTGGATTTAGTAAACCTTAATGGGGCGGGAACCATTTGGCTCAGTAGTCCAATTGCATCTGGGGGTGCACAAGCCGTGCTGATTAATCTAAAGAATCCAAAATCAGGTGTGGATAGTAAAATCAAAGCCCGCATTTATGGTCATTCTATCTCTGAGACTGCTGATCCAAACCATGAAATTGCGATTTATTATGGAAGTTTGGATGGAACGGTTATTGGGGATACGGTGAAGTGGAGCAGCTCTACAAAACGCGATATTACGGATTATTCTCCAGATATCACTTTAAACGACGGGTCCAATGTTTTTTATATCAGGAATCAATCATCGGACGGAAACTCTTCACCTTATTTAGATTATTTTGAACTTCACTATGGCAGAGAACTTTCCTTTTCAGATTCCTATGAATTCATTTCACCCATAACCGGGCAGGATATTCGGTTTTCATTTTCAGGACAAAAAAGCCAGTCAGATTATCTATGGGATATTACAGATTTGGAGAACCCGGAATTAGTTCAATTTACAGAATCTGGTTTTATGGACGTATCTGTTCCCTCCAATTCATCGAAACATTTTATATTTTTTAATATAAATGATTTGGATGAATTAAGTGATTTAGTATTGAAAGACTCCCAGGATTTTTCATCTCTTCGTCAAACCGGGATTCAAGCTGAATATATCGTATTGGGTCCGGACCAATTTCGGGAAGGAGCAGCCGAATTGGTCAATCTAAGGTCCCCTGCCGTATATGCTGGTTTAGAGACGATTTATGATGAATTTTCAGCGGGAAATAAAGATCCCATGGCCATCCGAAGTTTTATTCAATGGACGCAGGAAAATTGGGTTGACCCGAAACCAAATTTTCTCATGATTTTGGGGGATAGCGGCTATGATTACAGGAATATTAGCGGGCAATCTTCCATTGTCGTGCCAACCATCCAAACTACATCTTATGCCACGGACGATAAACTTGCTACCATCCATGGGAATATCCCGGAACTTGCCATAGGACGATATACTGCAAGAAATGAGACTGAATTAAATAATTTTGTTGAAAAAGTCGTGGCATTGGAAACAACACCAGAGTTTGGACCCTGGCGGCAACGTATCACCCTTATGGCGGATGATGGCGCAAGACCGGAGCCCAAAAGCGGATCAGTTGAGGTTGGAAAATCTCACACCCGATATTCCGAAGTTTTGGCAGGACTCGTTCCATCGTTCATTAGTGTGGAAAAACTGTATTTATTAGAGTACCCGGAAGTGAGTGATGCATCAGCTTTTGGCGTGGTAAAACCTGATGCCACTGAGGATCTTTTAAATAAAATAAATAAAGGGGCTGCTATCATCTCTTACATCGGACATGGATCAGCATACCAGTTAGCACAAGAGAAACTTTTGACCTTGGATCGAGGGGATATCAATCAAATGAATACAGGCATGAAAATGCCGTTATGGATTGTCGGGACCTGTTCATTCGGCCATTTTGATGATCCACTCACAGAATCCTTCGCGGAAGAATTAATCCGTGAGCCTATGAATGCCGCTTCCATGATAATATCCACAAGCAGACCCATTTCGGTGCAGGGTAATGGACGATACACGCGGGAAATATTTGAAACA
>DQOT01000262.1 GCA_015658495.1 Fidelibacterota bacterium
CCTGAAGAAGAATAGAGCACTTCATTCACACAAAGTCACAAAGTCACAAAGTCACAAAGTCACAAAGTCACAAAGTCACAAAGTCACAAAGTCACAAAGGCAACTTATTAATGGGCCTAAAGGACACATTAAAATCAATTCAATCCAAGATTGAATCTGCGCAGGAGCGGGGTGGCTTTAACCACCCTGTTCAACTTATAGCCGTTACCAAAATACACCCCTTTTCGCTCATTCAAAAATGCTACGATTCTGGTATTATATCTATTGGTGAAAACCGCATCCAGGAAGCTTCCCAGAAATTTGAATCGTTTAATAACATGCCCAATCTCACCCGGCGGTTCATTGGTCATTTACAATCCAATAAAGTGAACAAGTGCCTGGAGTTGTTTGACACCATTGATTCGGTGGATTCTTTAAAGTTGGCCAGAAAAATATCTAATGCCGCACTGCGGCTGGAAAAAACAATCCCAGTTTTACTAGAGATCAATACCAGCGGCGAATCTCAAAAAAACGGTTTTCTTTCCAATCAAATTGATGAGATTGGTGAATGTTTTCAGGAGTCTAATATCAAAATAGATGGACTCATGACCGTTGGCCCTAGAACCACCAACACAGAAAAAATACGGGAATCATTTATTCAATTGCGGGAGCTGCGAGATTTAATCAACCAATCATTCAATCAACCAAACATGCGAGAACTCTCCATGGGCATGAGCGGTGATTATGAGATTGCAGTGGAAGAGGGATCAACCATGGTGCGGCTGGGTACAGTGCTTTTTGGCAGGCGGGATTCATTTTAACCTGAAAAAGAAAAATGAACAAAACGGAGATCACAAAGATGTACAGAAAAAATAATGTTCCATTCAATTTTTCTTTATCCGGTTGTTTTACTTCGGCAAACTCAGCACATTGTTTTGCTTCTTTCCACCGTTGCGTTAAAAGCTAATGAATTAATAACATTTTGATTGCTAAAGACCTTTCAGCGGATCCAGCCAGGGAATCACATAGTTCAACGTTTTCCTGTAACTTATAGACAATTGCCAGGCGCCCACGCGCTGATCCACCTCGCCTTCGATTCCGGAAAAAGCACCATCCACAAAAAAGGGTTTCTGGATATTCAGGCTCACCCCCCCGCGGGCCACATTCCATAGCAATCCGCCGCCCACGGTGACTACGGTCGATCGGGAATTGGGTGCTTCTATGCCATTCCAAAAGGCTGTTGTTGTGTGCCGCGCGATCATGCTCCCACTAGGCGATGCATTAAGCTTGGGAATCTTTTTTGAAAACATAGTCAGGGAAAGATCATAGCGCCGAGCCGATTTAAAGCCATATTCATTTTTATTTAATGGCAGCTTTGCCATGAGTGTGCCACCCATAAAAATAGGATTGGTTATTTTTTTCATAAAGAACTGCATTTCCAGGACACCCTTGTAAACACCCTCGCTTAAACTGAAATGACGGTGATCAGTTTTCTCTTTTTTACGTAAAAAGAAAGGATCGGAGGTTAGTGTATTCTTAGATGGGATCACCAATCCGGCGCCCAGAAACCATCGTTTACCCGGTCCATCTCCATCATTAAATATAAGATAACGAAACAAGATTTTGCTGTCGCCCAGCCAACCACCAACCGCATTTGAAAAGCCTGAATCTGTTCCCTCGTCTCGATGGTGAATCGTGGTGGTGTCACTGTCCCAGGTCATATATCTGTTACCTAAAGTTTGGCCGATGGTCATATTCAAGTAATTGGAAAGGCCAATCGTTAAGGTGGGCGTCGTGGTGAGAGACGTTAAGGTGCCTTTGTGATCAAATCCTTCACCAGAATCGGGAAGCGCCTCGTGCCACCAATCGATGTATTGTGCAGTGTTGTCGAGCCCGAACATAATTTGTCCCGCCCAAAGCCCTACACCCCTGTCTGAATTGCCGACCGGCAATGATGGATTACTTCACAATGCTCATTGTCCGCGCAAGGAGCACATTAATAAAAGGATTGTAATAATGTATTTCATAAGGAATTAAATTAAGCCACCTAAAATTCTCATAACCATGAATAAAACAGTGTATAGTATTCACCCGCCTAAAAAATTTTCATCGAAGAAAAAGGCCTTTAGTCATGTAGTTTATCATCAAGAGAACGGACATTTTATCACCCCGGATGAATTTTCCGGCGAGGGAATCAATCCGATGAACTTTTATAATCTACGGGACCAGTTTTCACTGGAATCCATTTTAATTTTGGATCGGGTTAAAAATGTTGAAAATGATGTGTGCATTATGGACCACGTAAATAAATCGGAGTTTAATTTTTTAACGGGAAAAACACCTCACAAAGATCTGCCAGCAGTCCCCGACATGACACACATTTATCATCCCATTGGTGATATGGAACAAAAAGTAGTTCACACTGTGGGACCTGACAGATTTTCAAACGCAGAGATCGATGGTGAGATTATATCGGAATCTGTGGGGCTGATCGCACCGGTTTGGCACTATGTGGGCGTTAAAGTTTTCGCCAGGAATTTCCACGTTGAAGATTGATTTTTCTACAAACATTGTCATTCCTGAAATTCGCATCGTTCTGAACCCAAGGGCTACATTTCGACTTCGCTCTATGGACAGCCGATTAAGCCTAGTCCAATTCATACGAGTATTTGGTGCCGGAGCAATAGTCGGGTACGGGAAAGGGCAATAAACCACATTTAATATCTATCCAACTGTAGCATTTCACCGCAGGTTGTTTTAAACTGCCGGTAACCACTGGAGAAAGAACCATGGGATATTTAAGCCGTATTCTAATTTTTACATCCCTGCTCATGGCCGCTGGGCAGCCCTTCGGTAAAATATCACTGCCGCTGGGCAAAGTCGAATTCAAAACTGAAAACGCAGACTGGGCCCGGGCCAAACCTAATCAACCTGTTTTCGAGGGAACCATCATCCGAACACAGGCAAAATCAAGATGTGAAATCACCTTGACAGGCGGTGGTAAAGTTCGCATCGGTGAAAATTCCGAGTTGGAACTGAACGATGCGGATGTAAAACCTATGGTGAAGAATTTCAAAGCTAACCTGAAAAAAGGCAACATTTGGGTTTCTGCAAAAGCCGCTTTTGGAGAAAAAAAGAATATTACTGTGCGTACTCCAACGGCCGTGGCAGCTATTCGGGGCACAAAATTCAGAGCCAAGGCGGGGGAGGATGAAAGTTCTGTGATGGTCTATGACGGCAAAGTGGATGTGAACCAAGCCAAGAATTACATCGAAGAGCGAAAAGAAAAAAGAAAAGGACTGGCCCCCAAAAACACACCTTTTAAATTGGGTCCTGTGACAGAAATAAAAGCACCCACACAAGTGTCCGGGCCCTACGAAGTTACATTGGAAGAATGGGTCACTTTAGCGGAAGGTATGCAAATTAATATTCGCGCTGACGGGAAATTCCACATGTTTGAATTCGATCAAGCTAAAGACGCCGAAGATGAATTTGTAAAATGGAATCAGGAATTAGAGTCCGGGAATTAACCTGAAAAATTCATCAACGCAAAGTCGCAAAGCCGTAAAGCGATGCACAGAGTTGACCGAAGTAAAACATCAAGAAAAAAAATTAAATAAAAAAATGATAAAACATTTCTTTAATGAGAATGATTTGTTATCGTCTTAATATTAAACACTTTGCATTTCTGCGCCCTTGCGTTAAAAACTAATAAATCAGCATAAATGACAGATAGACAAAAACGAATTTTCATGGGACTCCTGGTGGGTATTGGTATGTCCATTTTGATTCATGTTGGCACACGAATTCCCGGAGCCATGCTCAACGATTTGTTCGACAGCTATGAATACAAGTCATACGATGCCCGCATGAAATCCAAGGCATCCTTCAGTGAGGAGGCATCCATTGATGAAGTGGTCATTATCGACATAGAGCAAAATTCCATTGAGTCCCTGGGGAATTATCACGAATGGCCCCACGCATATCATGGCCAATTGACAGATATAGTTTCTTCCGGAAATCCCAAAGCGATCATTTTTGACATTATGTTTGATCAAAAAGGTGCTGACAATTATTATTTGGTTGAGGCGCTGGCATCCAATCAATCTGAATCTTCCCCCGAGCTCCAGCAAGTAACAGACCAGTATTTAATCGGCCATGATCCATCTCGGTTTGTCTGGAGCACATCCCAAAGTACGGTGACGCATCATGCCCTGGTGTTTGAAAATTCTGACAGTATCAATTTCCTGTATGCCATGGACCAACTCCCGGAAGCTTATGATGCAGCAAATCATGTATTGGAAGTTGCACCCGATGTTGCATCACGACTTCCCATGGCAGAACGGTTGGGAAATACCTATTTTGACCTATTGACCTCATCTCATGGCACCGGGGCTGCAAATTTTCCACAGGATAAAGACGGTTTAATCCGCCGCGCGCCCACCGCCATTCATTTTAAAGGCTCGGGGGAAGTTTTCCCGACATTAACCCTTTCCGCCGTGAGAGACATTTTGGGAATCCCAACCAATGGATTTATCTATGATTTTGATAATCATTTATTAAAACTCCGGGATACCAGTGGCACCATTGTCCGGGAAATTCCCATTGATGACCAGGGACGGATGTATGTCAATTATTATGGTTTATTCAAAACATTTTATTATATCCCTTACATGTATTGTTTTGATCCGGAGATGCTTGACCCAAGCTATTGGGATGGAAAGGTGGCCTTGGTGGGTTCTTCACTTCCGGGCTTGATGGACCTGCGAAATACGCCTGTTCAAGAATCATTTGCCGGCGTAGAGATTCATGCCAACGTGATTCATAGCATACTCCAGAATGAATTTGTGACGCGCACATCCACCGCAAAGAATTTTTTATCTATTTTATTTCTTTCCCTTGTGATTGGCGCATTGAGCGCCACACCAAAAAAACCGTTTTGGGGATTCTTGATCCTGGGTGTTGGTGCAACGGTCTGGCTGTTATTTACCTACAGTCAATTTCTAAATAACCGTATCATGTGGGAGGTAATACGCCCGACGGTTGCCATGGCCCTGACGCAGATCGGCGTTTTTTCTTATACCTTTTTAATTCTGGATAAAGATAAGCGATTCCTGAAAAACACTTTTGGAACCTATATTTCCCCAAAACTTATTGATCAAATGATCGATAACAAGGAAGAGCCAAAATTAGGCGGAAATGAGGCAGTCCATACGGCATTTTTTACAGATATACAGAGTTTTTCCGCTTTTTCGGAAAAAATGTCTGCTACGGACCTGGTGGAACTATTGAACAGCTATTTAACAGTCATGACCACGATCCTGCTGGAAAATCAGGGCACCCTGGATAAATATATTGGCGATGCTATTGTGGCCTTTTTTGGAGCACCCATGCCCGTGGAAAACCATGAGTACTGGGCCTGTGTCACAGCCCTTAAAATGCAGGCACAGCTAGATCCCCTGAGGCAAAAGTGGGAAAGAGATGGAGACCGCTGGCCTGGAGAAGTCCACTCCCTGCAAAACAGGATCGGGATCCATACGGGATCCATGGTAACGGGAAACATGGGTTCCACCCATCGCATGAATTATACCATGATGGGCGACACTGTAAATATAGCGGCCCGGCTGGAATCATCGGCAAAACAGTATGGCATCTATACCCATATCTCAGAAGAGACCTATGGTGCTGTTAAAGATAGCATGATAGTCAGGGAGCTGGACAAGGTTATTGTGATGGGCAGATCTGAACCTGTTCAAACCTATGAGTTGATCGCTGAAAAAGGCCAAGAACCGGGTATTTATAAAGAAATAATTCCCCAGTTTCATGAAGCCCTGGAATTGTATAAAAAACAGGAATGGGACAAAGCTCAAACGGTGTTTGAATCCCTGGAAAAACTGGAGGACATGTTTCCCGGGCGCAAGACTAATCCCAGCCATGTTTACTCAGAAAGGTGTACCCATCTTAAGAACAATCCTCCCGGTGAAGACTGGGATGGCGTTTGGATTTTAACATCGAAATAAATAGCGATTGTGAACCAGCGCACACGGCTTCCATCGGGTCTTTGATAATCAAATACTAATAGTTACCTTTGGTGTATGAAGATCAGACAGTATTTAGTCATCACCTTTTTAATTATATCCTGTATCTTCTCTCAGTCAGCTAAGCCGACTGTGGCCATCCTGGATTTCGAAGGACAAGGAGTGGATGCCTCCGAAGTGAAAACGCTCACCGAGCGGATGCGTACAGAGATCGGAAACACCAAGGCTGTACGGTTGATCGAACGGAAGGCCGTTGAAAAGATCATGGAAGAACAGGGCCTGCAGCAGTCCGGCTGTACCACCGATGAGTGTGCCGCGGAAGTTGGGCAGCTCTTAGGTGTCCAGTATATGATCTCCGGCTCCATCGGCAAGATGGGCAAGAGCTATACTATTGATTGTAAAATGTTCTCCGTAGAGACCGGCGAAACCGTAAGGACCAAGAGCGCTACCCATAAAGGTGATGTATCTGGCCTTTTAACAGAAAGGGAGATTCTGGCTTGGGAGATCGTTGGCCTGAATGCGCCCCAAAAGTTAAAATTGAAACGTGCGGGAACGGATGCAACTCGCACTGTGGCTGTGTTGGATTTTGAAGGGCGGGGCATTACCATGCAGGAAGCCCAGACCCTGACCGATCGTTTTACCACGTCCCTCTCTTCTACAGACAAAGTGATCCTGGTAGAGCGGGGCACCATGAATGATGTGCTTGCAGAGCAGGGCTTTGATGCAGGCGAATGCACCAGCGATGAATGCGCGGCGGAAGTGGGCGCCATGCTGGGTGTGGAATATATGATCTCCGGCGCCATCGGTAAGATCGGCAGCGCCTACACCATTGACGCCAAGATGTTTGCTGTGGCTACCGGTGCTGCGGAAACCATGAAAAGCATCACTTATTCCGGTGCGGTGGAAGGGCTGATCGTAGAGATCGAGATTTTGGCCTGGGATATCCTGAGCTTGGATCCGCCCAGGGCGTTAAAAAGAAAACGGAAACAGGGCGTACCCGACTACAGCGCAGCGGGAGTTAAATATAAATCAAAGACAGGCGCCCTGATGCGTTCTATGGTTCTCCCGGGATTTGGCCAGCTCTACAGCGGCAGAAAAATATCCGGGATTAGTTTTCTATTATTGGAAGCAGGAATGATCGGTATGGCCGCCAAGAGTAACTCTGATTATGCATCATTTCAAACCGAGTACAATACCCGGCTCGCCAACTACAATGCCGCCACCGCTCCTGAAGATATTGCAAGTTACAAGGTTCTGGTAAACCGGGCCCGTGCGGATATGACCAGCGCCAATGACCAGCTTACGCTTTTTTCTGCCGCCGCTGGCGGGCTTTGGTTGATTAATGCCATTCATGCTTTTTTGACCGGCCCCGACCTGGCTGACAATACATCCAAATTCCCTATCCGATTGGCTTACGACCCAACACTAAATCAAACACAATTACGGTGGGAGATTTCCCTGTGAAATATTTAAGAGCATTTTTAATCCTGCCGCTCTTATTTTTGTTTTCCTGCGGAAAAGATATTCCGGAAGAAGACGTTTTTGACAATCCCCTGGATGAAGAAGAAGTGACCTATGAAACACCGGCCCTGACATTTTATCCTGTTGATATCAGCATTGATCTTGGCTCCAG
>DQOT01000204.1 GCA_015658495.1 Fidelibacterota bacterium
CCCGGTCCCCGGACAAATTCCGTAATGGCTAAAGGTGTATCAGCAGCAAAAGTAGTTGCCACCATGGATGTACCCACGATCCACCATGGGAGTGTTCGTCCGGATAAAAAATATTCTTCCGTGCTGGATGCCGCTCGTTTTGAAAAATAGATCCCAACGCCTAACGAAAAAGCGATATAGACAAGTATGATTCCCCAATCGATCCAATGGAGAGAAATAGGTTCAGTCATAAATTTTTCTTAACTCTGTTGATTGAAAATAGTGGGAGAGTATATCAGTAAAGGAAGTGCCATTTAGAGACATCCCCAGAGCACCGATCTGGCAAAGACCCACTCCGTGACCCCAGCCGGCTCCCTTAAATGTAAATCGAGATGGAAGAGAATCGGCGGTAGAGTTTGCTTCAATGATAAAGGCAGAACTATATAAAAAATCAGGATGAAGAGCCCAGCGAATCTCATATTCGTTTTCTAAGATTAGATCGGATGGCTCACCGTTAATTTTACCATCGATCCGAAGTTGAATTATTCGTCCAGAAATACCTCGTTCTAAAGGCTGAAGTGATTGGATTGACTCGAATCGTTTTCCAGTTTTTCCATTAATGAGAATCGTTAATTCTTCCTGGGTGAATGAAACATTCCAGCGAAAGTAGGTACCGGATTTATCAACATTCCCCAAATATTTTTCGAGTTGATTTCCCGGCACATAATCCGGCCCACAAAAACAATGTTGATCATCTGTCAGCCATTTTTTTAAGTTTGATTCAGACTTGAGATTTGGGATGGTTGAATTATTCCCATCATGAATAGCACGGAGATAAGGCTTTGGTTCACCGCCCCACGCATTTTCATTATTTTCTGAAATGCCGCCACATGATTTAGAATATCGTGTATCACAGATTTTTCCATCATAAATTAATATGCGTCCCCGCGTTTTTTCAGAGGCGGCAATCGCTGCATTCGTCAGATTTCCCATTCCCTGGTAGCGCTGACAGCAATCATCGTTACAGGCATCTAATCCCAGATCGGCATGTTTTTGCTCTGCTGCGGCCAGAAGCCATGAACGAGCGGCCACAGTTTGAGATTCCAGAAGGGCTTGCGGACATTCACCGCTCATTTCTGATGTGGCAACACATATAAGATATTTTTCCAGGGAAATGTGATTGATGACAAAAAGATATCCATAAACAATTTTGATTTCCAACTCACCTTCAACGGTAATTGAAATTTGTTTTTCCCAATGAAAGCCACGTCCTGCACGGATTGGGTTTAAAGTGAAAGATGAATCAGTTAAATAAATATTTTCTTCAGGATTTCTATTTAAAAAGAGATTTTTTTCATTGGCCCGTATTTGAATTTTTTCTTTCGTTTCGCCGAACTCTATTTCAATTGATTTTTGCTCATCAACCGGTAAAACGAGTCCGATAGAAACAATGGGTTCATTTTCCGGAATTTGTCCTTTTACGAGCATGCTTTTTTCCAGGCTGCCCCAAGAGCGGCTGTCCGTCGGTCAAAAGAATAATTAACTGGAATATCTGTTTCAGTTTTAATCATAAATCTCAATTTGGAATCAGCCATGAACATTCCCAGTCTTTGTCCGATAACAATCTTTTCTAAATCAGAATTATTGGATCTAAAAAATTGCACCCGATCCTGAACTAAACACAAGAATGCTTCAATTGCTTTATTAAAAATCGATTTTGAATTTTCCTTTTTGGAGAGTTGGTCTAAAGTTTCAACTTTTTCTTTTTGAGACAAATTCCATTGGTCGATCATCACTTTTGGTGAAAGACAGGATTCAACTGTCTCACCCGATGGTATTTTTAATTCCCAGGATCGTTTTACATCATCTCTTTCATTGAAATCGATCAATTCGCCATTTAAAATGATGCCGTCAGCAATACCAGTACCACCGCCGATATAAAAAGCATTTTTACAATTCTGCATTTTTCCAATAGTGGATTTCCATTCCCCCAAAACACAACAATCCGAGTCATTGTAAAGTGAATCAATTTCTGGAATTCTTTCCAATAGATCAGAAATTCTGGGTCCATTTGCCATAATGACGACACCACGTTCATTTTTTATTCCCGGAAAACAAAGTCCGATAGAATCTGATCCAGATTTTGAAATAACATTTTGGATCGTTTCCACAATTACATCACCCTGATCCATTTCCGGTTCCGTTAGACATATATTTCCTTCAGCGAATTCCTGCCGTTGAAGATCTAAATGGACCGAGATGAATTTTGGATTCCAATTGGGTGAATCTGAATAATTTTCTTCAAGGTGAAATTCACCTGGAGAAACCAAACCTGATTCAGAATTAAATGTAGCGGATTGGGCCATGACCTTTGTTCCGCCGCAATCAATTCCTGTGAAGTGGAGATTAGCCATGAATATTATAATTTGATTTTAATTGATTGATTCGCTCGATGGATTCTTGGATTCGATTTTCTAAAACTTTTCTATTATTGACTAATGAAACCATAGCTTCAACAGAATTTGGAATATAGTCCGGATCATAATTCAAATTATTACCAAGACAGAAAAGATCAATTCCTGCATTAAGCATAAGTTCAATAGTCGTCTCCAGATCGTAATGATCGGAAATAGCTTTCATACTGGGATCGTCGCAAATAACGACACCTGAGAATCCAAGGTCTTGCCGTAATACTGTCGAAATAATTTCCTTTGAAAGGGATGCCGGGAATTCAGGATCCAATTTATCGTCGAATGTATGAGAAACCATGATCATATCCAGGTCACCGGATTGGATCAATTCATCGAAAGGGAGAAGATCCCTCACCGTCCAAGAATCAGAAATATCAGTATACCTTTCGTGAGTGTCTCCTGAAGCAGTTCCTTGTCCCGGGAAATGTTTTCCACAGGGTATAATGTTCATTTCTTTCATAAATTGGCAAAAAATCCGGGCATGATTTATTACAGTTTTTGGATTTGAAGAAATAGCCCTTCCTGTTTTGCCAATAACCGTTTCTGGACCATAATGCAGATCAAGGACGGGCGCGAAATTCATATTAATTCCACAATCAGATAAGTACATTGCGATCGTTTGAGAAAATTGTTTTGTCATGAGATCATTATCAAGAAATCCCATATGATTCCATGATGATATTTCCGGAAATCCATACTCTAATTTTAAACGGTTCACACTTCCACCTTCCTGATCGATTGAGATCAATAAGCCATCCCTGGAAAAAGACTGGAGCTGATTCGTAAGTTCTTTTAATTGCTCCTCGGAATGAATATTTCGGGAACCAAGTCCACCGATTTTAACATCTTCATCGTACAGGATCACGCCGGCTAAATTGTATTCCTGGATATATTTGGCAATTGAGGAATTTGGGCTGGCTTCTGTTCCGCGAAATCCGGCGATGATAAGTTGACCAACCAGTTGTTCAAGTGTTTGATTCATCTGATAAAAATTAAATGATTTATTTGATTCCTGAATAATTATATCAATTAAATCTGAAAAAAAGAAAAGAACCATGGGAGAGAAGGAAATCAATTATGTAAAATCAGGGTCTAAATGAAAAATATTTTTATGATGATCATCTTGGTTTA
>DQOT01000105.1 GCA_015658495.1 Fidelibacterota bacterium
ACATGATCCTTGGACTCAATTGATGTCAGGGTCCCATCATATAATCCTGTCCGCGCCATATTTCCACGGTGCAGCTTCCAGGAACTTCTTGGACCACTCGCCGACTTAATATCAATTACCTCTAGTCCCGATGTCGTACCAAATACGATTTCATAATCATCATCGGCATCCAATTTTCCAATGGCGGGAGTTGTTTCAATATTCCCGGCCACAGTATATGGAAAATTATTAAAAATTGAACCGTCATGATGGAAAATATAAATCGTACCTGATTTCATGGCGGTGACAATCTCCAAATCACCGTCATTATCCAAGTCTGCAGTGACAGGACAGGATAATGCATTGGTTCCCATATCAAAGGGCCAGCCATCCAATTCTGATTCTGTCATGGGATTCCAAACATGAATTTTATCATCGTAGCCAACAAACAATAATTCATTACTGCCATCATCGTTAATATCGGCGACTGAAATACCGCCCCGAATATCATCCCCTACATCATAGGTTGTCATGACTGTCCCGTCATGATGAAGGATATAAAGATTCCCATTATCATTCCCCGCCACAATTTCAAGGTCATTATCACCATCTAAATCAACCAGGGTAGCAGGTGATCTAAAACGATAAGATGCCACATAGGGAAAACCGTTTTTTATCGATCCATCGCTATTGACTGCATATATATTGTTTTCATATGTTGTAACGACAATATCTAAAAATCCATCTCCTTCCAAATCGCCAATAGCAGCACCCACAACCATTTTTTCATCCAGATTAACCGGAAACCCATCCACATTTTCTCCCGTATGATGGATAGCATACAGTTTCCCTGATGTACCACTTTGTGTTGTGAAAACGATTTCCAGATCACTGTCACCATCCAAATCGCCCAGTGCAGGTGCGCCAATGATAAACCCCGATTGCGAATAAGCTAATTCCTGGGTCCCATTGGTGCTTAAGATGTATAGTTTTCCGTCATAGGATCCGAAGACGATTTCATTATTTCCATCGCCATCTACGTCGCCAGCGGCAGGACTGGACTGTATTTTATCGCCAGCTTCAAATGGAAATCCGGAAACAGGGATCCCGGCAATCATGTAACTGTAAAGATTATCATCTTCGCTGCCAAAATATATTTCTCCGTAAGAATTATTATCCAGGTCTGCAATAAGGGGCGAGGATTTGATGGAAACGCCTTCTACTGGAAATCCATATTGGTTTAAGGAAAGAGAAACAGCAATATCAAAATCGATATCATAGTAAGGCTCACTTGCTCCTGCCTGTATATGAACTGTGCAGGGAATATTCCCTAACTGTGCATTATTGAATGCATATAATAAAAAATGATCAATCAAGGTAAAGGAGGAATTGCCCGCGGGTATGGGATCGTCAAATGTGATTGTATTATCTAAAATCGTAATTCGATCATCCTCTGTTGAGAGGGTTGCAACAACATTTTCTGCATCAGCCCATCCTTCTTCATTGGCAATCACCAGTTTCATTTTCACTTGTTCACCAGGATTAAATACGCCATCTCCGTCTGTATCATTTTGATAATTGATATCCTGTATGGAAAGGCTCGGGTAAATTCCGGATGTTAATGCTTTATAAATATTCAGCCGCCCTGAGCCCAGCATGCCTTCAAGGCTTGTTCCCTGGCATGAGCCGGTCATATCGGAGAATTCATCGGTGGATGTTATAATGCGCTCTTCTACCCATTCCTGATCTGCTGTAGGAAATTTTGACCAGAGTAAGGCCACCGCTGCTGCTGTAAGGGGTGACGAAAAAGATGTTCCCCAAACAGAACCATACCCGCCTCCCAGGTTTGTTGTAAATATATTTTCTCCTGGTGCGCACAGGTCAACTGTTTCTCCGGCTGTTGCCCAACAACCAAAATTATCGCCTGGTCCGGTTGCCGACACAGAGATCACATGATTTAATCCGGAAGGATTATGAAAATCAAAATTCGTATTGCCATCTTCCCCTCCATTCCCCGAACTAGCAACAATGATACAGCCATAGGTATTATAGGCTGTATTGATCACAGATTGATTACCGCCACCGAAGCCGCCCCAACTGCAATTGATCACATTGGCACCCATCTGTGCGGCACCCAATATTCCATTGTAACCAGTCTCAATAAATTCACCATCATTAGAGCACCTGAACGGCATTAATTTTACGGACCACCCTACAGAAGCAATACCAGTATTATTATTCGTTACAGCTGAGATACAACCACCCACACTCGTTCCATGATCCAGGGCACTATTGGGATAAGTAGGGTTATTATCATCGTCTGCCATGTCCCAGCCAATAAAATTGTCAATATATCCATCGTTATCATCATCCACTCCATTTTCATCTCCGGAATCAAAGATCCAACTATTCCCACTTTGAACAAGGACAACGCCATCACCATCAGCATCTTCTCCAAGATTTTGCCATATATTGTTAATCAAATCCGGATGATCCCAATCCATAGCATCATCCGAAACACCAACAATCATAATACCATCTGACATTTGACCGGGAATCTCGCCACCATCAATATCCCATAGATCATAAGCTTCATCTATTTCAATATTTTGCATATACCATTGCTGGTTCCAATATTGATCATTCGGTGTATAAGTGGGACGGTTGATGGTCATGGTTTCTGAAAACCGAATTGCTGGTAACATTTCAACTTCTTTCACCAAAGCTAAAATATCTATTCGCGGGGAGGATAGCTCGATCACATAATAGCGGTTTAAATAAATATCACCGTCGCGATCTGTAGGACGAGCGTTGGGCAACCATTGGCGAATCTTATCTGCTGCCAAATCATCCAACTTTTGATTTAAATCTTCCAGGTTTGTGCGACCTGTATTTTCATCAACTTGAAAATTATCTATGGAATTTTCGATATAAACCAACATGCGATCAGAATAAATATCGCCATAGATCGCACTTATAATAAATAAATTTAACAGAAGTATAATTTTTTTCATGGGGTTTTTCTCTTTTCAAATAAAAAAGAAGGGCATTCCGCCCCTCTTTTTAACAATAGGGAAATTATTTCATCAAAACCATTTTTTTGGTTGATGAAAAGATCATCTGGCCTTCGGTATTTTGAGCCGTCAACTTGTAAAAATACAGACCCGAGGGCAGATCACC
>DQOT01000012.1 GCA_015658495.1 Fidelibacterota bacterium
CCGCCAGCCGTTATCATCTGTAAGGTGCCAGTGAAACACATTCATTTTATGGAGGGCGATCATATAGATATAGGTTTTGATAAAACCCACATCAAAGAAGTGTCGGGACACATCCAGGTGCATTCCGCGGTACCCAAAAGTTGGAGAGTCAACAATTTTACAATTTTGGATGCGGGTATTTTCAGGCAATTCACCTTTCTCTAATTCCGGAGGACACAATTGCCGGAATGTTTGAAATCCGTAAAAGAGTCCGGAAGGCGAACTCGCTTTTAATTCAATTCTATGGTGTTCGCCCACAGCGAGCCTGTATCCTTCAGTGGGGATTTCAGAATTGTCATCCAAAGAAATGATAATATGATCCAGCGCACCAGATAAAGCGGCTGGTACAAATTCTGATATGGATAAGGAGACGGCAGGTTTCAGATATTCCTGGAATAACGCTGCAATATGGCGCTCCTCTTCAGATCCATTTTTAAGGATAATGCCCTTAATCGATTTTAGATCGAAAGTGGTATTCAGAATTTGGGTGGAGGATGGTTGTGGAATAATGGAAATGTCATTCATGGTCATTGCTTGGGTTTGGTCTGGTGGTCGGCAACTGAAAAGAATCAAGCTAAATAGGGTTAATATTATTTTCATTTTTAAATAATTGATGAAAAAATAGGACAATCCGCTTTCAGATTAAAGAATGGATTACCTCAATCATAATTAGAGTTTATTCTTCATAAAAACTAACCCCGCATTTTTTATGAATCACATAGTAATAAAGAGTCATTTACATAGTATAAATGGCTCATCAATCTATTCCGACTTGTTATATATTTAGGGCTATGATGAGTTGGTTCCAAGAGAATTACGGTGCGGCACTTTCCAATCCAATCCTGCAAAGTGTCCTGATCATTTGGGGAGCTGTTATTGCGGCTAAGATTGCTGATATGATCTTTACAAAGATCTTTAAGCGGATTGTAGATAAAACACAAACAAGTCTAGATGATCAAATTCTCCAATTGCTCCATCGCCCTATTTTTTATACCATTCTTTTTATTGGCTTCTCCGTTGCAGTCAAAACGGCAGGACTCCTGGAATATATTGATTTTGTCTTAGTTGGCATATTCAAAACAATCACTATTTTGATTTGGCTTATTGTTGCCATGAAGGTTCTGGTTGTATCCATGGAATGGGCAGCCAGTCGAACATCCAATCCGCTTATTCAGCAAAAAACACTACCCCTATTTAATAATTTGGGCAAGATAGGCATTGGCTTATTTGGTATTTATTTTATTTTCTTAAGTTGGGATATTAATATCAATGGCATCTTGGCTTCGGCAGGTGTGTTGGGTGTTGTGTTGGGTTTGGCTGCGAAAGATACGGTGGCCAACTTTTTTGCCGGTATTTTTCTCATGGCCGATTCCCCATTTAAAGAAGGAGACTATATTTTATTGGATACGGGGGAACGTGGCTATGTAAAACAAATGGGAGTTCGTTCCACCCGTTTCATGACCCGGGATGATATTGAAATCACCATTCCCAATTCGGTCATCGCCGCATCCAAGATTGTAAATGAAAGTGGTGGACCGGGAGAGACAGAACGCGTACGAATCACGCTCCATGTAGCCTATGAATCAGATATTGATGCTGTAAAAGCGCTGCTTGTTACAATTGCATTGGGAAATGAAAATGTGCTGAAGACCCCGGAACCTCGTGTGCGCTTTAGGGAATTCGCCGATCACGGGCTCAAACTCCAGCTTCTTTTTTGGATCCATAAACCGGAAATTCGCGGTCGGACTGTAGATGCGGTGAATACAGAGATCTATAAACAATTCTCACAGAATAATATTTCTATTCCCTACCCAACCATGAGAGTGATCTTGCCCCAGGAAGGGAATAATTCTTGATCCTTAAACTCGTTGTTCTTGCCCTTTATTTTTTAATTCTCCTAAGTATCGGATTTTTTGCATCCAAACGAGTTTCTAACATTACAGATTATTATGTGGGTGGAAAAAAACTGGGATACTGGATCGCGGCCCTATCGGCTCGATCTACAGGAGAATCTGGCTGGCTGCTGATTGGCGTTACGGGAATGGGTGCCATTATGGGCGTCAGCGCATTTTGGATTGTGGTTGGAGAAGTTTTAGGGGTTTGGATTTC
>DQOT01000104.1 GCA_015658495.1 Fidelibacterota bacterium
GTCCTGTAAAATCTTCATGATGTAAATGGAGCCAATCATAATCTGCTAATTTCCCCAAGTGAACTTCATTATCCCAAAGTGTTTCATAATCCACTTCTGCATAGTTAAGCGCCAATGTAACAGCATCGTCCCAGGGTTGTTTGTTGGGCGGTGTGTAAATGGCGATCTTCGGTTTCTTTTCCAGGAGAATGATATCCATATTCCCCTGATCAATTTCTGAATAAATGGTTACCAGATCGCTTACATTTATTGGTTCAAAAGTGACACCACGAATCCGGCATTCTGTTTGAATAAATTGATGCGCATCGATCAAAAATGAGCCGCCACGGTAATTCAAGAGCCATTCTACAGTGGTGTTTTTGGTCAAGGTGAAATAGGCGATACCGTAGGCTTTTAAATGGTCATTCTGGGACTGATCCATGGGAATAAGCATTTTTTGTCCCAGGGCAAATGAAAAGGAGAGAAGGAGAAAGATCCGTTTCATTAACTCTCCGTTTGTTGTAGTGTCCGTATGTGATACCGAATCGGTTCAGAGAAAATAGACCCGGGAAATTCATCCAAAATCCGCATATATTGTTCCATGGCTTTTTCCATATCTAAAATTTTTGTTTCGTAGAGTTGTCCTGCCAGAATAATGCCGCGATCTGCCAAAGGTGTCCCATCCAGGGCTAGTGCTAATACCAGTGCTTTGTCATATTCTTTTAATCGATAATGCAAAAGCCCTTTGCGAAGATTGGCCAGAGGAATGATTTTTGCTCCCGGCATTTCTTCCGCGAGATATTGGAATTCCTTAATGGCATCTCCAATCTTCCGCTGTCTCAAATACCATTCTGCTTTAATAAAGTGAAGAAACGCCAGCTTCCCTGATGAATCATTTTCATAATATTGTGTCAGGATATTTTTCAGTTCCATGAGATCATTAAAGGAAGGATCCACAGGGCTGAGTGACAAAAATGATGATTGAATAATTTTCAAGGTTGAGTCCGGTTCATCGGTTAAAAAATGAACAAGAATTTTCTTCTGCTCAATGGCGGGTAAATAGTTTCGTTTCAATTGTCTTTCTAAAAAGCCCATGGCCTCTTTTGCTTGTCCTTTGGCCATCAACACATCCGCAATTCTTAAGGTTATTTTTAATCTCAATTTCTTATCGGGTTTATTTTGCATGGCTTTATGTAGCAGGGTATAGGCTTGATCAAAATCCTGAAGAATCCTGTATTTGATTTCGCCCAATCGGAAATAAGCTTCCGCCAAAAGGGGAGATTTTGGCAGGGAAATCAAGAGAGAATCATACAGAGCAAGACTGGATTCAAGATGCTCCAGTGAGATGGATGAATTCACTTGGAAGGGGTCTTCGAAAAATAAATTGTTATCAAAAAAGTACGGAATCAAATGAGATTCATGAGCGGGAATGATTTGATCTTCAAATGTTTGTGCCAGACCTAAAAGTGCTTTCCCGGCCATGTTTGAATTTATTTTATATCCCAGAATAAAATTGTATGCCTCGATTGAAACCTCATATTGGCCTTCTTTCCGACATTCATTCGCAAACGCCAGCCAATCATTTAAATTGGGTTTTCCTGATTTAGATCCTTCTTTTTTCACATCAAAAGCACGGTCATATTCCTGTTGTTTAAAATAGAATTCACTCAAAACATTCAGGAGTATTTCCGGATATTCTTGTGATGCAATTTTTAGTTTTTTCTCTATGATCGGAACCGCATCTTCATCATCGCTCATGAGAAGGATTCGGCGCTGGATGATTCCATTTTGTTTGGGTTCATGGGAAAGATGCAGAATGAATTGATCCATGGCTTTATCATACACACGTCGGGTCTGGTAATAGATTCCAGCCTCATAGGCCATAAAGGATTGACCAAATTTTTCACGGCCTGTGTCTAATAATGAGAGCATTTCCTGATCCAGGCTGAACCGGCTATAAAGTGAAACCATAATCCGGTAATAGGATCTGTTATTTTTGAATTTTTCTGTCCCTGCCACCCAGACGGCTTTTGCTTCATTCTGCTGGCCATTTAAAAAATGAAATTCTCCCAATTCGGAATAAAGTTGAATATCATTGGGAGAATGGATAAGCCGTTCACGAATGAAATGGATCCCATCTTCGTATCGTTGATTTTTCTTAAACAAAGATTTCAGGTCGCGTATCGTTCGATGGTTTTTGGGGTCTTTAAAAAGTACCGCTTCATAGATGGCGATGGCGCCATCCACATCGCCCTTTCTTTCCAGCATTTTTGCTGTTTTTATAGATGCATTGATCGATGCTTTATTTTGCCCGAAAAGGATCGCACACAGAAAAAGTAAGAGAATAAAATATCGTTTATTGTTCAATTTTCGCCCCAGGATTTTCTTGCACTGTTTGCAATTGGCTCAATGAATTGAAATATCGTTTTATCATGGTTTGATGTTCCCGTGAATATCCCGCTTTAATGGCTTTATTTAAAGCCTGAAGTGCAAGATTCTGACGTTGCCCCATATCCGTAGGCAAGCCGCCAGGGCCTTCGAATGCCACCGTTGATCCCGCAGAAGTTGATTTTCGCTCATCCTTGAATCCACGTTGCGTCATGGATGTTTGACTGTCCAGCATCCGGGATAGGATCCGTTGTTGCCGTTCCTGGGTTTTTCGGGTGAACCGCCGCCGTTGAAGATCTTTGATCACCTTATCCATTTCTTTTCCGATCCCGCTCAGATCACCCAGGCCTTTTTGTCCGGAATGTCGCATCTCGTTCATCATTTGTTCCAATGACTTTCGGATGCCCCGTTGTTTCTGCAGCATTTGCTGCATCATTTGTTGTTGGGCTGCCGCGGCCATTTGTCCCATGCCTAATTGCATCCCCTGCTGGTTCAGGCCTTGTTGCTGCCCGGCCATTTGTTGCATCATGGCGAGGAATTGCTCGAACCCGCTGGCCGATCCGGATTGCTGCATGCTTTGCATGCTGTTAAAAAGTCCCAGTGCTGCTTCATTCAATCCTGCCATAGCCATGTTTTGGCTTTTTCCAGCTTGACTCACATTCCGATCTGTCAATTTATTTTTAGCTTCCTGCATGCCCGCATTCGCCTTTCCAACGGCTCGTCCGATCTCCGGTGTAATGGCAAATGTTTCCTTGGAGAGTTCCATCATTTGATTCATCATGGATTGCAGTTGATCCTGCAGAACTTGTTGTTTTGCGGCCAATTCTCGTAATCGCGGTGAATTTCTCGAGGCTGATATCACATCAGATCGTAACTGCTCTTCTTGGGATGAAAGGTAGAGCAAGTCCTGAATCAGCGCTTGAAATTTCTTTGTCATTTCCGCAACTGTTTCCTGTTGGAACTGCTGTTGTATTTGAATCAATTGTTGCATCATCATTTGCATATTCTCCAGGGATTGCTCACTGCTGTTTTGAGCCTGCTGCAAATTTTGTTGGGACAAATTTTGCATGGTTTCCATCATGGCAGTTTCTGTTTGTTCTGTCAGGGGGGAGTCAGCCATTTCGGATAGGTCGTCAGATGTTTTTTGACTGTAAGGTTCCACCAATTCAGATGCCTCTTCCATGAGGGATTTCAGATTCTCGAATTCTTCCAGGTTTCTTTTTTCTTCTTGCGCCAGCCTTTCAAGTGTGGATGGATCTGTCTGTTCGTTGGCCTGGTTGATTTCCTGGTCCAATGATTGTTGCTGATCAAAAAGTTGCTCCATACGGGTTTGGAGTTCATCCATTTTTTGTTCAGCCTGCAGCCGTTTGAAAATTTCCAAATATCGATCCAGATCCTGCTCGATTTGATCCATATTTTCCGCAAGATCATTGAGCGCATCCTGAAGTTGTTTCATATCCATGTTTTCCAATGCTTCCCGGAGTTCATCCATATTGGTGAGCATGTCTTCCGGGATCACATCACGGATGAGTTCAGATAATTCCCTGAATTTATCCAAGAGGTCCGGGGAAAAAAGTTCATGCTTTTCTGCCTGTTCGGTGATGGATTCTATGGCTGTAGCCATTTTCTCCAAATTGGCCAATTCTTCCATCGCCTGTTCCAGTGCATTTTTCACTGATTGCTGTTGATCCCAGTCCAATTCTTTGGTTTTCAGTGCTTCCAGTTCCAGTGCCTCAAACAGTTCTTTCAACTCCTGAAATTCTTCCGAACCGGATGTCATTTCTTCCATGAAATCAGATTCCGTGTTTTCAGCCGTTTCGTAAAGATCGGCCAGGGAGGGAACTCGAGCAATGAAAGTGGAAGATACCGTTTTCTTAGGGCCGGAAACATCATCATTATCTGTGAGTTCAAAATGGAAATGAACTTCATCTTCCGGCATGAGCAGCATATCACCCAAGTCCCATAAGGTATGGATCGTTTGGATAACCGTATCCGGATTCAAGTCATGGATGGTAAACATAGCCACATATGGATCTGCCTGGAGATAAGTGGGGCGGCGCACTTCATAAGCAACCTGAAGGTCCATAAATCCATAATCATCCTCGATCTCCAAATGGATTGGAATCGTTTGATCACTTCCCAATTCGATTATGGGCGGTGGTTTAATCACAAAAAGACTAGGGTCGTGATCCGGGATTATTTCTATGGCATAGGGCACCGGATCCCGATTGGTAATCCCACGTTGATCCACAAGATTCACTGTGAATTCACCTTCATCCATCATGGTAAAATAACCGGAAGCAGATCGATGGGTAGAAGCCAGGTCAGATCGTTCTCCATTGATCATCAACCAAGCCGTTTCTAACACCCGATTGGATGAAAGATAGATTTGAATCGTAGATCCTTTGAGCCCCTGAACCACCGCCACATTTCCTTCCTGAGTTTCTGTATTCAGCCCACTGTATTTTGGGGGAACAATCGTAATTAAAAAAGATTCAAAAAAAGGTCTATCGGTTACAAATATAGTGTCTGGGATAGAAATAACCTTCTCCCATGCTTCCCAAAAATATTTAGCATTCACCACTGCTTTGTAGGAATAGTCCTGGAATAATTCCGGTAATTTAAAACGATAATTCCCAATGGAATCCTGTGGTGCAGAGAATTTTAAGGTCAATGAATCCCGTTCCTGGGTTGCGATCTGGCTCGGCGTTAATTGAAGGTAAACTATATCCGGTTTTGCACCCTTTGCCTGGATTTTAATTTCTGTTTTTTCTCCGCCCAAAATATGAATGTCGCCGGAAATGCTGGTGAGAGAGAATGGTTTTGGAGCCGGGAATTCGGTTGTTGGGTTTGTCCATCGGTAGTAAGCATCCGCCGTATTCTGATAGGTCATACTAAAGATGAGAAGCAGCATGATCCAGGTTCCCAGTAATCCTTGTTTCAATGAATCCAATTGCTCATCTTTTAAAAGGGTGGCATAATCAAGGTCTTTTAGCTTTTTTGATATTTCATTTATATAGGATTTCGCCAATTCTTTCGATTCATTTTTCCCCGAACTTGATTCCAATTGCAGTGCATTCAGGATTGTATCCTGTTTTTCCGGAAAGGCTGCCTGACCCAAATGAAGGGATAATGTTTCAATCTTATATCGATCAATTTGATCGGACTCCGATCTGAAATATTGGATCAACCAAAAGAAGAAATAAGCACCGAACAATCCACAAATGATGAGAAGACAATTGATCTTTGTTTTGGGAAGAAAATAAAAAACCGCTTCCAGTTCAATTCCAATTAAAAATAAGAGTGAGCCAAAAATCCCCATCCATAAAAGGCTCACAAAAACGTCCTGCCAAAACAGGATTGATCTGGCATTTAGGATATGTTTTTTGATCTGCATTATTGGGTCAGGGCGAAATAGATAATATTCACACCCATTTTTAAAGAGGCTTCCCGGATGGGCAAGGGGTCATGGTGAACATTGGCATCTTCCCAGCCATCACCCAGATCTGATTCATAGGTGTAAAGCATGATCATACGTTCACCTTCGAACAATGCCAAGGCCTGTGGCGGATGATTATCATGTTCATGGACTTTTGGGAGTCCATTCAGCATTTGATAATAGGATGAAAAGATGGGGTGGTCATGGGGAAGAGTAACCAGGTCTTTATTGGGGAACACTCGTCTCATTTCCCGGCGGAATGATTCATCCATGCCATAATTATCATCTGCATGAAGAAAGCCACTATTCATTAGGATGGAACGCAAAGCGATCACTTCATCATCTGTAAAACGGACATTCCCGTGGCCCGTCATGTAAAGATAAGGATATTGATTTGCGTCATCGTCTGTGAGTTTGATGCGAAATTCTTCCGGATGAGCCGACATGGGCGTATTCGAATTCAGGTAATTCAGTAAATTAGGTAAACTGCTGGGATCGCTGTACCAGTCCCCCCCGCCGCTGTAATGGACACGGGCAATGGAAAAAGATTGAGCAAACAATGTGCTCGAAATGCTAAATAAAAAAATGGCTTTTTTAATCATGAAAAAACAATGCGATGATTGATTCATTTGTTCCCAAAATGAGGATGAGAAAGTTAACTTGATTTTTATGAGTCTCTTCTTGTAAAAATCATGAGAATCATGGAATTTTAATCACCCATGTTGATCATGAAAAAAACACGCCACATCCTATTTTTGCTCCTCCTGTCAGGGTTATGGGGGCAAATAGAAGATGAAAAGAAACCCAAAACCTTTCTGTTTGGACTCATCAAATTCGATACTGAATCCGCTTATGAGAAAGGTGCGTGGCTCGATAAATGGCTCCATGGCAGAGAATTTGCGGCACCGGTTAACCTGATACCAGTTGAAATACATTACGGAATTGGATTTAATGGCAAAACATCCGGAAGCGCAGCAAACCTTGATAAAGATTCTGCAGCAGACGATCCGGATAAGATCAAATATGACGAGGATGTGGATCCCATCAGCCAGAAGTTTAACAATTTGTGGGGATCATCAATGGAAGTGGATGTGGGCTTGATCAATATTCCCTATTATCTTTTAGGGACGAGCTGGATGAACGTCATGACAGGGCTCACCTATCGCACCAGCAAAACATTTTATGGTGCGGAAGTGCCGTACGAAGAATGGGCCAAAACAAAAATCAATTGGGGCGATACAGTTTATTTTTCTCCAAAGATGGAAGAGTACATGCTCACGACCCATTTCCAATATCAGCCCTTTAATAACTGGTTTATGAATTTTCGGTATTCCTATGGATTGGCATCCGCTGTCTTTTATACTCCGGATCATGAAGAGTGGGATGAAACACTCACGGGTTCCGGAACATCAGCAGCGATGGGGGCCGGGATTCGTTTTATTTTGGATCCGGGTAAAGAGAATAGATTTACGGTTGGGTTAGATTTTCGCTATTCTTATACCAAGATCCACACCATTCTGGATCCAGCTGATATTACCCCCATCAACCGATTTGATCTTTCGAATTATGGATTGTACTTCACCCTTTCGGCATTTTACGGTGGGAAGAAAACGATTGGAGACGAAGCAAAAAAACTCTATTACCGAAAGGATTATATCCA
>DQOT01000214.1 GCA_015658495.1 Fidelibacterota bacterium
AATTATTTTGGGAAAATGGCCGCAAAAAAATGATTGCATTTTTTTCCAAAGATGAGTACCAGGGTAAAATGTTAATGTGGCATGTAAATGGTAAAAAAGCTATTGCAGCAACGTATGTAAATGGATTGGAAAATGGCAAATACATGGAATGGTATGAAAATGGTAAAAAAGCAGTACGAATAAACTATGTAAATGGTATTATTAAATCGAATCGTTCGGTTTATGGTAAATATGAAGAATGGCATGTAAATGGTAAAAAGAGTTTAATAATTTATTATAAGGATGGTCAAGAAAACGGGACATGGAAACAATGGTATGAAAATGGTAAAAGAGAAATGACTATCGATTATGTAAATGGTGTTGCCTGGGGGAAGGCGAAATTCTGGTTTGAAGATGGGACTTTACAAGGAGAAGGAATCATCAAGTATGAGATTCCTGGTGGGGGCTGGTTACTAGAAGAACCGGAAGGGGAGAAACGATTTATTTCCGGGGATGAATAATTTATAAAAACCCCTCCGCCGGCTGGCGGAGGGGGTTTTATTTAATCCGAAAAAATCAAATTATTTATAGAATTTCGTCCATTTGGAATCTGGGGATGTAGCCAGTAATTCCTTTTCCATCTCTTTTGATTTTGGCATATTATTCAGCTTTTTATAGACCTGAATAATGTAGTGGGTGACTTCAGGAATCTTTTCATGATCTGGATTTTTTTCTTTCAACGCCGTCAATGTATTTAACAGTTTTCCTAACGCTTTATTGAGTTCAATCTCGCTGGGACCTTTCATGGACTGGCGATAGTAGAGATGATGAAGCGCTTCGTCTTCAGCTTCTGCACCACGGACACCGGCCACAGTGGTCACTTTTTCCACTTCGTATTCTTTAGTGGTGACCTCTTCGATCTCGTTCCAGACCGTATTGTCCCACATGGCATCCAGATCCATGTCATCATCATCCTGGGCAAAGACAAGTCCCAAAGCGAGAATGGGTAGTATGTATTTCATGTTCTTCATGACAATTTCATCGATACGGTCTGAATTTAATCAAATTTTTTGAATTTGGGTGTGATTTCGCCCATACTTTCAATAAAGTCCAATTGGGTCACTAATTCGGGTTTTGCCTTCTTTACTTCTTCATAATACTCAATAGCTTCTTCATATTTATACATTCTATAGAGCGCAACCGCTAAATTGATCTTATAATCCAACTCTTCCGGATCATTTTTCACTCCTTTCCTGAAATAATCAATGGCCATGGAATAGTTGCCTAAACGGGCAAACGTGATGGCAACAATATTATCACTCCTGGCGCGACGTTTCCTAAAATTAATCTTTTTAATATCCTGAGGCTCTATATCTTTAGATGCATCCTTCAACTCTACAAGGCCTTTGGAAGATCCTGCCGCCAATTCTGCTTCCAGGTCATCGGATATCTCCAATTTGGGTCTTTCAGAAATACTTCCAGCGAGAGATGCTTTTGCAGATCCAAATACCTTATCCAACTTGCCGGCAAAAACGGGATCGATAGCTACGACTTCATTATATTTCTGTTTTGCCACTCCTTTATTCCCCATCATGAAATGGGAGATAGCAATATTCAGCATATAGCCAGCATGTTCGCCTGATTGCTCTAATGCTTTATCATAGAATTCAATCGCTTTTTCATATTCTTCTTTTTTGGTGTAACAAACACCCAAAGTATTGATCGCATCGGGAAAAATCGGCTTCATATTAATGGCAGTTTCCAGCATATTGATGGCTTCTTTGTAGCGCCCGAACTCCATGTATTTCACGCCGCCATCATAATAATCTTCCGCCGCAGTCAGTTTATTACCCACAGCATTATACACGATCTGTTCAAGCCACATGCCATATTGTTTGATGTCTTCTTTCAATAGATCGTTGATGCCATCAATCTCCGGCATGGGCATATCCGGTGTAATATGGGATCCTGCCAGGTATTTCGCTGATGCTTCCTTTACAGATATCTCATTCACAAAATTCTCGGCTTTCATTTCATTGTATTTTAAAGCACCTTGCTTCCACGCGCTGAAAAAGGATTTTCCAACTAGCGTTGCTTCGATGGGGATCCAAACTTTATCATTTAAAACAACCACTTCCGTTTCATCGAGAAAATATTTTTCAACTTCATCCGGTATTACACCACTGTCAAACATGAGAAAAATATGCCCGGCGCCCGGTTTGAATACATCCAGGAACATGGTCTCGATTCCGAGATTTCCCATGAGAGAGCCGTACAATGTGGTGAGATCGTCACAATCACCAATTTTATCCCGAAGCATATCACCGGGATATTTCACCGTGTCAAATGCTGTTTTGTCATCTGCAATATCAAGAAATGGTGTTTCAAGATCGATGTTATAAACCAGCCCATGTGTGCCCAGAGCATCGTATAAAATGATCCCGCGTCCAAGATTACTCCGGCCAAAATAATTATTCAGGACAGGGGTGTAATATTGAATAAAACTTCGGGCGAATTTGTCCACCACTGCATCGGCAGGCGTTACGTAACAAGCGATCATGTCCGGATTGCTCCAAGTGAGTTTTCCTTTTCCCAGCACATAGGAAGATTCCATTTTCTTCTGGGCCATTTTTTCTTCGCCGCCCTGTTTATAGGTGACTTTCACTTCTGGCTGAACCAAATTATCGAAAGTTGCTTTCTTGGATGTAAGCACATCACTGGAAAAGGAAACGCCTATGTCGTATTCTTCTTCAGACTTGGGAGGGAGTGTCACCGTTTCGGAATGAGGATTGTCCATCATAGTGGGCAGGAAAAGTGATACATCAACGGGAAGGTCTGCATCCGATATATTTTTTAGGCCGATCTTCAAAAAAGGTTCCGATTCATAGTACCGATGCAGGGACCGGAAAATGGGATTATGAGAAATTAACGTTGTTGTAATACTCACCACGGCCGGACTGAATTGAAGTGCCAGAGTCATCCTGTGAGTTGGATCGAGATAAGGATGGCTTTCAAATCCGTATTCTACTATAATGCTTTTAAATTTGAGAGATATTCCCGCTGACGGGATGAGAATCTTTTCATCAGTCCATTCATCGCCGCTCACATCCTGCTGCACGCCTGCCCTGAAACTCAATCTACTGGCTAAAATATATTCTGCACCGAGATGAAACCGATCTCCATAGTCTGCTGCCAGGATCAACCCATCTATGGGCATATAGCTGATTCCCAATTTGAACGCTTGCCCGAGTATGGTTTCTGTGGTTTTATCCTTGTAGGCAACTTGGGTCCCGCCCAGATCATAGAGTCCAACGCCCAGTCTCAAGTTTTTCAGCAGTTGGATCAGTAAGCCTGCATCGTAACCTATTCCGGAGCTTTTTCCATAAGAGGTTCCATCCAACTGCATATCTCTCATGAGATATTTAAAAGTAAACCCAAAAGAAACTTTACGATGCGGCTGGATCCCAATGGCAAGGTTCATTTTATTTTCTGCATAAAGCAATTCTGTATCATCAAATCCAATATTGGACCAATCAAACCCCAGGGCAACACGATCAGAAAACGGCCTAACAAACCCCATATATGATTGAGAAATCCCCATGGCATAAAGATCGGCATAGGTTGTTGTGAACTCAGTTCGACGCAGCCCCGGAAGGCCTGCAGGATTCCATGTAATGGTATTTGCATCATCCGCTACAGCCGTAAAAGCACCACCCATACTTAAAGGGCGGGTTCCAACAAATAATTGATCATATTGTCCGAACAAGCCTGAAAAAATAATCAGGGTTAAAAGGAGTCTTTTCATCGGTTAAGGACACCCACAGTTGTTCGGAGAATGGTATCGCTTTTTTCCAAAGTGACAATATAAAGACCGCTTGGGACCACCTTCCCCTTTGAATCCTTTCCATCCCAGTTCATAACCTGATGTCCCGATTGACCTGCAAATTCTGGTTTTATGGTTCTTTTCAATCGTCCGGCTAAATTAAAGATCCGTGCCGTCACATCTTCCGGCTCATTCAGGTCATATAAAATATTGGTTTGGGTGAATTCAAATATGGAGCCTGCAGGAGAAAAGATCCGTGGCTGGCAAACTAGCGTATCCACATCTATTGAATCACTGCCCAACGAATCCAGTGATGTGAAAACACCAAATGTCCCCATACTACCGATCTGAACCTGCATATATGGATTATCATTGATGGTGATACGGGATCCACCCATGCTTATAATTTCCCCCGAGGAAATTCTACCGATAAAAGGTGTCACGCCCGTATCAGAAATCGCAATCCAAATACCGCCTTGAGTTTCACATTCATAATTATCATCAACAGTTCGGTCATAATATTTATAGGCATCCTTAATCATGAAACAGGCAGAATCCTGGAATGAAATACGAAGAATACCGGGTTTATTCAGCGACAGGTCAAGCGGTGAAATATCATAAAGATCCGTCATTAAAAAAGTTGCAGCAATTGAACTTGAATCAGGGCTGATATCTTGTCCTATGATGGTAAGTGAAACATCTTTTTCAACTGCACCTTGGGGAAGCAGGACAGAAACTTGACCATCTTCACTGATGGACGTCCCGCCTAAAAGGGATATGATCGTTTCCGGCGTTTTATAAATGGATGTTATTGCCATTTTATTTTGGCGGTCATCCTGTGCACCGGATACCTGCACCTGTATTGCTTTCCCGGCATACTCTTCCGGAAGGATGAGAACACCCGTCCATTCATCACCATTGAAACTTTGTTTCTCAACGGTGAGTGTATCATCAAATTCATCGCCATCCAAATCCGGATCATCCGGGTGGGTGACCAAAACAGTGGGATCCACATTCAGGTCCAGATAGAAATCTTCCTTGAATTTGACAATAAGAATGATTTGTTCATCAGAGACATAGTTTGCACGGATCGTATCCACGGTAGGTGCGGTTACATCGATATAAAAATAATCCGTGTTGGACCAATCTGAAGTAGCATAACCATGATCGATGGCCCGGACCCGCCAGCCGTAATTCCCTTCAGGAATATCTCTAAGTTTTTTCTGGGTTAAGTTGGTAGTTCCAATATTCCCAACACCATAATGTCCAGTGCTGATGGCGTGTTCATTATTTTCTTCTTCTGAACCAATCTGGATTTGATAACGCAATCCTTGTTCGGGAGTGGAACCACCACCGGCATTTTCAGGGTCCACCGGTGCGGTCCATGTTAAGGTGACCTTATCATTATTAATGTCAGAATCATCTAATCCATAAGGTGCATTGGGTGCTTTATTCGCATTTTCCAACCCTTCAAGATTATCATATACCCGTGCGGACACATCCGAATTTGACGTAATTCCAGCCAGAAACAGGTCCAAGTCACCATCCGCATCATAATCGCCAAATTGGGAGAAACTAAATCCAACTGAATCAATATCGATGGTCTCATCTACACTAAACACACCATCTACCTGTGCATAAAGCGCTGTAAA
>DQOT01000068.1 GCA_015658495.1 Fidelibacterota bacterium
AAGGAATCCCCATAGACCGATTATAATATACCGGTCAAGATAGGTTTTAAATGGTTGTCGAAAGATCAAGCTCAGTCTTGATTAAACTGATACCATTCTAGTCGATAGATACTCCTTTTTCAAAATAATGTTTTAATGTTTTTTGCATTTTTTCCAGGGCTCGGGCACGATGGCTGATCCTGTTTTTGTCTTCATTCGTCATTTCCGCAAAGGTCCTGGTTTCATTTGCCGGCTCAAAAATGGGATCATATCCAAATCCATCTTCTCCCCGGGGTTTTTCCGTAATCTTCCCTTCTATGACACCTTCTTCGCAGAGTTCCGAATTAGAATCTACAAATGCCAATGCGGTTCTGAACCGGGCTGTCCTTTTATCATCAGGAATGTCACTTAATGCAGTCAGCATTTTATTCACGTTATCTTCAAAGGTGGGATTTTCACCTGCGAATCTTGCAGAATAAACTCCCGGTGCACCATCCAATACATCCACTTCTAACCCTGTATCGTCCGCAAGGGATGGAAGCCCTGTTATTTTATGCACGGTTCGTGCTTTAATCAATGCGTTTTCAATGAGCGTGGTTCCCGTTTCTGCAATGTCTTTGATCTCCGGAAATTGATCCAATCCAATCACATTCACTCCCAAATCTGATAAAATAGAATTCATCTCAGTTTGTTTATGAATATTATGTGTTGCCAGAACCAGTGTTTTCCGTCGTGACATGATCCACGAATCCCTTCTAAAAAATGCCGGGAAACCTATGGGGAATCAAGGGTTGAAACAAGAAATAAGTCTTTTGTTTATTTTTGCATGAATTCTTTTTGTTCTGGGAAAACCCTCCGGTAATTTTTCCCCGCTTTTTTCAAGCAATTCAAACCCTTTAACGTAGTACTTTACTGAAAATATTGTTTATGGCCTGGTAGCTCAGTTGGTAGAGCAGTGGACTGAAAATCCATGTGTCGCTGGTTCGATTCCGGCCCGGGCCACTTTCAAGATAATGTCGTTGGTTTTCCGAATATCGGGAGCGCTAGCCACACCTATATTAAAAGCCCATCAATTGATGGGCTTTATTTTTTAAACATGGTCGATGATTTCCCGATCCTGAAGATGAATTGAATATATAAGAGAAATCCCCGACGAAAAGCGTAAAACATTTAAACTTTGCGGAAATTTGAAACTCCCGCAAAGGTAAGTGTGGATAATCTTCTGGGGAAAATGCCAATGGCCCCTCTCATACGTCCGAAACGCAACACGAAAAAGCCTTTCATGGGTCTCCCGTAAACGGGGCACCAATCGCCCCGAGGGGGAAAACCACGAAAGACATTTTATTCCCAAGAACAATCGGAAATTGATAGTTGGTTTCGATTCCGCTCAATACCAACGGAGTCGAAATGAACATCTTCCATCTTCCACATTACATGAAAGTGTACGAATTATTACTTTGGAAGATTGTCCCAAGAATGAAAAATCCAGGTTGAAAGAGGAAACACTTATCACTAATCTGCATATGGGCGGTATCATTGATTATTATTTTAAAACCGGGATCCGAAACAGAAATACCGTAAAAGCCATGTATTTATTCCGGAATTCGCTGAAGGTGATTGGCTCAAATGGATTGAACCTTTTGCCTGCAACCCTGGGTATATTTTATGTAAATACAGAAAAACCACTGTCAGGTCGAACCAATCACACCATCCGTATGTGTGAGAAAAATGGCGTAAAAGTTTTGAACCAAACCCATTGGATAAAATTTTTCAGTTCATGAAACAGCTCTCTTTACAAAAATCCATCAGTTACCACTCACCAACTACCATTTTTACCTTTTCAAAAAACCCCCTACATTTACGCCCCCCTCGTTATGAAAAGACTATTAACACTATTATTCTTTTTTTGTTGTCTACAGGCAGAAATTGTCTATGAATCCGGCGACATCATTGAATTCTTCGGCGGCAATGCACCTGGAAGCACCTATGACAATTGGGTAAGCCACGTGACGGAAGGCATCGCTCGTGAGGGTTATAACGATTATGGTCCTGAATGGTTAGATGTGCAAACCAGTGGTTTTGGTAATCACAAAAAATTATCTGAATTTTCCCAGACCCTTGTTTATTGGGAAACCATTCTCTCACGGTTCGTCAATGGCGATACGACCCTGGTGGACTCTCTTCTACAGGATTCATTGGATTCATTTTTTTATGAATTGGTTATTTTTGAAGATACGACCCTCAATAAAACATTCCACATGTTGAGAGAGCAAATTGATTCTTCCTTTATAGACGAAAATCAGATTGTCGTACCTGAAGATGATGTAATTGGCAGCTTTCGAAATAGTTGGGGATTATACATGATTAATCCAAATGCTGCCCGTGAACAAGTATTGATCCAGGTTCCCCACCCCTGCGATGATTTTATCGCACCCTATATTGCTCTTGATTTTTTTCTTGAAATTGATGCGTTTGGATTTATGATCAATGGTACAGGCCGTGAGGTCGCATGGTCCGAAGTGGGAACATACACAAACAGTAAATCTCATTCTGATCCAACCCGATATGATTATACTGTTTTTCAGAAATTCCAGGAGGCTGTCACCGATCCCTTAATGAATACCGATCCCCACTGGCCATTGGTTTTTGCTGTCCACAGTTTTGATAATGGTTCCCATGCAACGAGGTTTTCCGTTATTCTTGCAGCAGGAGGTCAAAATACTTTCACAACAAAACCCATTCGGGATATAACAGATGATCATTTTGACCTAATCAATTTCACGGATGAATTCCCCATTGCTGAAGACCAATTTGGAAATCCTGAACCACTTCACGTTACAGAATACTATGAAGCTTTTTATGATGATGTTTTTTATTATGACAATGGATCGGAAGAATTTCCCATTCGAAAATCAACAAGTCTCAACGGAATCAGCACCGGTGTCCAAATGGTGGATCTCCAATCCCAAGTGAACGGTTTATCTGTATATGAACCGTGGATCCATGTGGAAATGGATGAAAAACCCATGCTATTTGACAGCACAGGGATCTCGGATGAAACGGTGTATTCAGAAGGGATTTATCCAACAGGTGTTCACAATTTTACTATTATACGGGATTATTACCAGCCCTTCATCCAAGCCGTTGAAACTTACCTGACCCACTGGGAAACAGTTCCGGATTTAACTCCACCTGACTCAATTAATTATTTGATGGCTTATAATGTGGAAAATATTGAACGAGTTTACCTGACCTGGTTACCTGAATATGATACCAATTTCAAAACAGTTGAGATCCAATTGGACCTCGATTCTATTTCCATTAATTCACCGATTTTGGACTTCAATGATTATTCATCCTTGCAATACATGCGATTGAATAATCAAACAATTTTGGGGGTGAATAACTCCGAGCCGTGGTTTTTTAGAATTCGAGCAAGGGATTATTTCGATAATGTGGGTCCCTGGTCAGTCACGGTCTCAAATATACTGCCTGGGCACAGCCCACCGGACACCTTGCTCATGTTTAATGAAAATACAATTATTGAGAGCATTCTTGACGAGGATATTGACGTAGACGACTATAGCATAGACACGGCTACTGCTTTGCCCGGGACAAGCCCGAGCCTTGCCCTATTTGGCAACACTTGGAAATTAG
>DQOT01000138.1 GCA_015658495.1 Fidelibacterota bacterium
ACTTTCTGCTTTGACAGATACGCTTATTATAAGTTCGGGATTAAATTAAACTTGCCATGATTAATTGGAATAAAATAATAAATATTATATCAGGACTTATCGTTCTTAACTCCATGGCTGCATTTCGACAAGTTCAATGAACAGCCGATTTCTGGTCAGCAGGAGCGACAGCATAGGCAGGAAGTCCGATTCTTTCGACTATTTGGTACCCGGACTCATAGGATGAAAAGAAACTCTCAAAAAGGCTTCACCCTCATCGAAATGGTATTGGTCATTATTATGGTGGGCATCATTGGTTCCATGGCCGCCACCATGCTTTTCCAGGGTGCTGACATTTTTGTATCAGAAACCAACCGCCAAGGATTTGTGAGTGAATCCAGGTCTGCTTTTTGGCGCCTGATGCGAGAAACCCAAGGACAAACAACCGCCTCCGACTTTCTCCTGTCCGATGCGAATAGTCTTTACTTAAAAGACAGCCAGGGGAATTTGAAAGATTTTCAAACCGGATCACCCAGTTATTTCAATTTCAGGTTAGGAACGGGGAGTTATAATTCGCTTTCCAATGCTTTAGAATACACGTTGTCCACAGGGTTCCAATTTTATAATTCCAATTATTCTGCCATTTCGCCCTCATCTGGAGGCATGTCGCTTTCTGAAGCAAAAACGGTCCATATTTCAAAACTGGATTTGACCTTTGTAAATGACACAGACACACTTTCCCTTTCATCTTGGATTTATCCGCAAAATTTCCGGTTTGGGCCAAAAATGAGTTTTCACAACTAATGAAACAGTTTAAGGAACAGATCAAATCAGAATCAGGTGTTATTCTCATGGCATCCACCATGGGTATATTCATCATCTTGAGCCTTTTGGCATTTTATCTTGCTCGATTTGCTGTTACGGAAATGCGAACAGGTGGATATCATACCATGGATATCAAAACACGGAATCTCGCTATGACCGGACTTGAGCATGGCATCCAATCTTTTAAATTATCCCGGTCTATTTCCACTTTTACAGGCTCCTTTAATACGGGAGATTATTCTGTCTCTTATGATACCCTGTTTAATGAAGCAGGGGCTGCCCTTCCCTATACCAATTATATTACCCTAAAGAGCAAGGCAACCATAAATGATGTGGAAAGAAACCTGCGGCTTATTATTTCAACCCTGCCGGAAGCATTTTGCTTTTCTTACTACGGCAAGAATACCGGTTCAGTTACGTTCAATGAATCCCTGGGCGCCATTTCCGGTGACATGTACCATAACGGAAATGTGAATACTTCGATTGTATCATCGGGAACGATCTACAACAGCACAGGATCCGGCGGTACCCAACTCTCATCCCCTCCGCTATTTCCTGACCTGGATATAACAAATTATGAATCACTATTGTCCAGCGCTGCTTCATCTCCAGGATCTTACCAGAACTACGCCCTGGACTTTAACAGCAGTGATTATGTACTTATAGGTGGCAGCAGCGATATCAATAGTGGTATACATTCTCAAAGGACCATCGAAGCCTGGTTCAGAACAAATAACAAGGATAGCAGTACCAGGCAGGTGATTTACGAAGAGGGCGGGGGTACCCGCGGATTGAATATTTATATTCAAAGTGGGTATCTATACATAGGAGGGTGGAATCGCAGAACCATTCAGCAAGGAGAAAGCAATTGGACCCCCGGCACATGGAAACAAACAAGCAGTATTCAAAGTAACCAGTGGCACCATGTTGCGCTTACGCTCAATGGTGGCAGCACCGTTTCGGCAAATGCTCTAACCATGTACTTAGATGGAAATTTAATCACAGCTGGGAACGGTTCACAGTTATGGGGGCACAATCCAGCCAATATCGGCCGCACGCGCAATGGATCCCGGTATCATAACGGTACCGGAAATGGGTACACATTCAATGGGAAAATAGATGAAGTCCGAATCTGGAACATAGCTCGTACGCCCAGCCAAATTGCAGGGAAAAAGGATACTGTGCTTAATGGTAATGAAACAAATTTAACAGCTTACTACAATTTTCAGGAAAATTCCGGGTCAACAGCCAATGATACTCAAACCCAGTCCAACAACGACGGAACAATCAGCGGTGCAACCTGGACCAGCGGGCCGCCTTTGAGCAAAATGTCGCAATCCACTTATACCAATACCACAATTAATTTATCGACTTATTCAAACAACCAATTATTAAAAAACGGAGACTTGACGCTTACCAATGTAACCGTGAATGGGCCTGGCTACCTGGCTGTAGCAGGAGACTTGACGGTTCAATCCAATTCTATCATCAAAAAAAATGTAACCATCCTATGCTCTGGCGACCTGACAATGACTGGATCTCAAATTGGAAACGGCATCAGAACGGCCGCAGTTCTTTATATAAAGGGGACAACATCATTATCTAGTTCCACAATAAACGGCCTCGTGGTTGCCAAGGGATCAACCTGTATCCTCTCTTCTACAAATGTGAGCGGTGCCATTTTAAATTATGGCTCCACTTTTACTCTGGCCAACAACTCTGATATTACCGGTTCAGTTGTTTCAAATTATTCCGTGGATATACAGGATGCCAATTCTTCCATCATGAAAGGCAGTCTTCCTCCTTTTTTCGGGCTTGGTATTGGACTCGATCCAATGGTGGTTCCTGGTTCCTATTTAGAATATTAATTTTCAGACGGCAAGAGGGTTATCTTTATCTCTATTTTATTCTTAAATTAATCGATCGAGGAAGGGGTGAGTTGCGCCCTTTTTCACCGGTTTTTGAATAAACCGATTTTCATCGAAATGAAATCAGAGGTTCAAATATGGTAAATCCCATGATAATTATCCTGGTAATTGGGATAATATCCGCTGTTTTTGGTGCATTATTGATCTTTGCTCCGGAAGCGATCTTAAAAGCCGAGCGCCAGGCCAACCGCTTGTTTATGACAGATACTATTTTCCTGAAAAACAGGATCCCCATTGGTATAGGACTGCTAAGTGCATCCGCTTTTCTCGGATATACGTATGCGGCCAAACCGTTGAATGAAATTATTTTTTTAGTGACGGCTGTTCTGGCAGGTGTTTTTGGACTGTTACTTCTTGTATCGCCCAATACAATCCTGCAAGCAGAGAGACACGCAAATAAACTGTATATGACGGATGCGTTCTTTTTGAGGAATCGTGTCGTCATTGGTGTGGGGCTTTTGGCATCATCCGCCTTTATGGTTTGGACCTACTTTTCATTTTCATAACGAGTTAAACCGGGGAGGTTTTATTGAATCTGTTTGATTCAATCGGATTAAAAGCGGACCCATTTTCAACGTCACCCAACGTTGATCTGTTCTATCCTGCCGTCCAGCATCGTCAGTGCTTAGAAGGGTTGGAATTAGCTATCAGGATGCGGCGTGGCTTATCTGTGATCCGGGGCGGAATCGGTGTAGGGAAAACCACCATCAGCCGAAAACTGATCCAGAATTTTAAAAGTGAATCGGACGATTTTGATTTTTACCTGATCCTGGACCCCAAGTTCGAATCTGAATTGATTCTCTTGAAATACATTATTGATTTGTTTGGCGTAAATGATACGGGTGAATCTGTCCAAGTATGCCGGAACATTATTGAGAATTACCTCCTGAAAATTGGTGTTGAGCAAGGAAAGATTCTTGTGTTGATCATTGACGAGGGTCAAAACCTGCCTGGTGAAATGCTGGATGTTTTTAGGACCCTTTTAAATTTTGAAACGGATGATTTCAAATTGCTCCAGTTGATCATATTTGGCCAGCCGGAAATGGGGACCATGATCCATAAATATCCCAATTTTGAAGATAGGATTTCTTTCGATTTTGAGATTGGCCCAATTGCATTGGAGGATATGCAGGGTATGATCGATCACCGTATCGAAGTTTCTGGCGGTATTGTCGGCAATTGGTTTACCGAAGAAGCCATTTTGAAAATTTATAAAAATACCCAAGGGTATCCACGGAAGGTGACACAATTGTGTCACCAACTTCTTCTCACCATGATGAGCGAGAATAAGACAGGGATCAGCGAAGAAATGGTGCAGCGGGTCATTGCAGGCAAGGTAAGCACAGGCGGACTTCTTCAGCAAAAGAAAAAGAATTACAACGAGATTGCTGTCAATAAATTGTTGGATGTCCTTCGAAAAGACAGCCCCGAAAAAGAAGCAACTCCTGAACCCGTGGAACAGGAAGAGAAAGAGAATGATTGGATCGGTAGCGGTAAACCTCCTATGAAACCGATTATTGAAAAAGAAGAACCAAAAGATGTGCCGGAATCTATTCCCGCTGCATCTGTTGCAGCAAAACCAAAAGATGTTATTACCGATCAAACGCCTGCCGAAGATCCTTCCCCGGAAATTTCATCTGATCCAACAGATGATGTATTACCGCGACCAGGAAAATACCCCGTCCATATTCCGCCGAAAAAAATACCATTAGACAATGCCATCTTAGGTGTCAGTGTTGACAGCGGCCGGATTTCCTCGGTTCTTATGGAAGAAGTCAAAGGCATAAAGACTCTTTTAACCTATGATATAACCTCTTCAAAGGTACGGAACCTGGACCCGTCCAAAAACCCGTCCGAGTTTTCAATTGCCTGTAAGGATGCCATGACGAGTTTGGAAGATTGTTTTTCGAAACGCATCGAGATTTATAAATCTGCAACAAAATCATTGCAGAATAAGAATACGATTTCCCTCAATATAAATGATGACAAGATG
>DQOT01000329.1 GCA_015658495.1 Fidelibacterota bacterium
ATTGGCCCGCGCCATTCTTCCGGTAAATCTTTATACGGAATGGTATTGGAAGAACGATTTGCACAATTTACTACATTTTATTGGGCTTCGTTCCGACAGTCATGCCCAATACGAGATTCGAGTTTTTTCTGATGCCATGGCAGAATCCGTAAAAGCAGTTGCGCCATTTGCTTGGGAAGCCTACCAGGATTATGTGGTGAAAGGCATGCGATTTTCACGTATCGAACAAAGTTTATTGGAAAAAAATCTCCCTGAACGTGTGATTGATGATATTGGAGAGGACATTGCCTATCAATTGACCGCAACGCTTCATAGCAATAAACCACGTGAAGATGCAGATCTATTTCCGTTGTATCAAAAACAGGGTGGATCTGATTCAGAACATGATTTTAAATTGAAATGGGATTCAGGCGAGATCGAAACCGGGAATGTACGTGAACTCCGCGAATTCAAAGCAAAATTCATATCATTAAAAAAATGAAATGAGTGTTAACGTTTGAATGTGTTCAAGTGTTAGAAAATGCGAACCTAAGCACATGAACACTTCAACACTTTAAATACATGAATACATCAAAAGATAACAAAGGTCATCGCCAGCGTCTTCGGGAAAAATTTCTTAAAAATGGACTTGATGGGTTTCTTGATTATGAAATAATTGAACTGTTGCTCACATTAGGTACCCCACGGAAAGATTGTAAACAATCTGCTAAAGATGCTCTGAAAAAATTCGGTTCGTTGAAAGCCGTTTTAGAAGCAGAACCAACAGAATTAAAAGAGATCAAGGGTATTGGGGATAATAATGTATTCGGACTCAAGATCGCCCAATCTGTTTCACGACGTTATCTTGCAGATCGGATTATTGATCAAGATTTTATTCGGTCAGCTGATGAAGTGATAGATTATCTCAAGCATAATCTCAGGGACAAGAGTCGCGAAGTATTTTTGGTTATTTATCTCAATGGGCGCAACCAGATCCTGAAAATGGAAGAATTGTTCCAAGGCACGCTCACAACATCAGCCGTTTACCCGCGGGAGGTAGTAAAGCGAGCGCTTGTGAATGATGCGGCTGCTTTGGTCTTTGTCCATAACCATCCCAGTGGAAATCCCAACCCGAGTAAAGATGATCTTACCATCACAAAAAAATTGAAAGAAGCAGCCCAGGCAATTGATGTATCCGTCCACGACCATTTGATAATTGCAGGAAATGATGTGTATTCCTTCGCAGACCACGGATTGATTTAAGTTTTAATGTGTTATAGTGTGCATATGTTCAAGTGTTAATACAAATCTTACATGAGCACACCAACACTTTAAAACTCAAACACTTATTTTCATGAAGAAATTCAAAACGAAACTCATTACGGATGATATTTCCGGTGCTTGGACTTTCCTTACCGTACCGTTTAGTGTTGAAAAAGAATATGGCACCAAAGCACAGGTGAAAGTGAAAGGAACAATCGACGGCGTATCTTATAAAAGTACACTTCTCCCCCTGGGTGACGGCAAACATAACCTGGTGGTGAAAAAAGAGATTCGGAAAAAAATTGGAAAAGAAGCAGGGGATACTGTATCTGTAACTTTAGAAAAAGACACGACAAAACGGGTTGTAAAAGTGCCCCAGGATTTCCGGAATGCATTAAGGTCCAAAGCCGCAGAATTCTTTG
>DQOT01000272.1 GCA_015658495.1 Fidelibacterota bacterium
AAAACATCAACGGATGAAAAAACAGGTGATCCCATGCTTGTTGGAATTGCACAAAGATCCGATATAACGGTGGAACATTATGGAAAATGGTTTGATGAAGAATATAGTGAGTATCGTGGTGATGAAGAATTAATCACGGCATCAAAAGATTTTTTAGAAGAAATTGAAATTGAAACATTCCTTGGAACATGGTGTGAGGACAGTCGAAGAGAAGTCCCCCGTCTTTATAAAATTTTGGATCAGATGGAATTTCCGGCTGGTGAAATGGATCTAATCATAGTTGACCGGGATAAAAAGAGTGGACATGGGTTGGAAGACGGGAAAAACATTCATCACGTTCCCACCATTATTTTTTATAAAAGCGGAATAGAAATAGGACGAATTATAGAATCACCTATTGAATCCTTGGAAGAAGACATTTTTAATATTTTAATTGGGGCTGGCCAGGATCCCAATTATCATGATTGGGAGCCGGAGGAAAAGAATTAGTCAAACAAGTCTGCGATCAATAAAACATCGAAAACGTCAATCGATCCATTACCGTCTATATCTGCCGCCAAGAACGCTTCTGGTGCAAATTCCAATAATCCTAAAATATAATTCGCACATAAAAGAGCATCCACCACTGTGAGGCTGCCATCGCCGTTCACATCTCCAAGAATGTATTCTTCAGCATCACTGGATAAAGCCACAACGGTAATATAGTCTGTATCTGTCTCGCCATTAAACCCGGTAATCGTGAGGGAAACTTCATAAATCCCGGGATCAAAGAAATGGAAGGTGGGATGCCGTTGATAAACATTTATTTGATTCATGAATACCCAATGCCAATTCCCGACCGGCCCTTTGGACTCATCATAAAAATGAACTTTCCCCGGTGCTGTAATGACAGGATTCGCGGCTTTCGGGATGGCATCCAGGGAAGGTAGGTCACCGATAATTGTATTTGTCAATTGAATACCAGCCATAGCCACGGGTGTTTGAGTTGCATAAACCTGGATATAGTTAAAATCATTTGGATGCATGACTGAAATGGGAAATCCTTCGAATAACTGCAAACTGTCCCATTCCACCAATCCCACATCGTCAAACCATGTTTGTGATTGTCCAGATTCCGGTACATCCGAACTCATCCGAATATCAAAAAAATTCGCGTTCTCATGACTGGGGACATCCCCCCAATAAGGCAGCCAAGATTTTGTTCCTTGGACAGAATCATCCATGGATGCAGTTAAAATACTTTCTCCCGACCTGCCTTCAGTAAGTCGTATTTGTAAGGTAACATTTTTCCCATTTTCTGTTTTGATGTATCCGTGAATTGTATGGTCATATTCATTTTTAAAAGGTAGCCTGTCCTCAAGATTTGTAATAACATTGTCTAAAGCATAATCATACCTTAGTTGAAACGCGGCGGTTCCGCCCCGGCGAAAAACAGAATCTTGAAGGAATTCACTATTACTGTTAAAATTCCAGAGAGAACTACCTTCATCTTCAAAATTTTTCATCCAGATCTTTTCCCGTCCTAATCGAAAGTGAGTAATGGGCTGAAATCCACCTATGATTTTTGACAGACTTCCTGCGTCCGGAATGGACAATGGGTTTGAAACAAAATAAGGTTCACCATCGAGGTTTGTCTCTTTCCAAATGGGATCCCAAATGCTATAATCCAATTCCTGGCTGAAAAGTGCCAACGTATCCATGACAACTATTGCTCGATTTGTCTCCTGGTTCACGTGAACATAGGTGTCCAATTCCCGGGAACGCATTCAAATGTGATCTAAAATGTAATTTGC
>DQOT01000120.1 GCA_015658495.1 Fidelibacterota bacterium
CCACTGCTGCCTCCCGTAGGAGTCTGGGCCGTATCTCAATCCCAGTGTGGCTGATCATCCTCTCAGACCAGCTACCGATCATCGCCTTGGTAAGCCGTTACCTTACCAACAAGCTAATCGGACGCAGACCCATCCTAAAGTGTGAGCCGAAGCCCACTTTAACAACTGTATCCCGAGGGATCCGCTGCATCATTCGGTATTAGCTCCGGTTTCCCGGGGTTATCCCAATCTCTAGGGCAGGTTGTCTACGCGTTACTCACCCGTTCGCCAGTTTAATAATTTTCCGAAGAAAATGTTCTCCTTGACTTGCATGTGTTAAGCACGCCGCCAGCGTTCGTCCTGAGCCAGGATCAAACTCTCCATTGTATGTAATAAAGATATTTGTCGTTCTGGCCGGAATCGACGTTAGACTCGTCGCATACCAAATTTTCAATAATCATGCTGTAAAAAGCCTGAAAAATTACCGACTCGTTTTTACCATAGCAATATTTATTCTATAAAGAAAATTCTTTTTTAGGACGATTAATCTTCCGTTACAATGAGGGTGGGTTCTGGAAAATCCAGAAAGCGGGATGGAGATATTTTATCAATTCTTTCTTGAATATAAAATTGCACCAATCTTTCATTTTTATCCTGCGTATCTATGAAGGATTTCCAGGTGCTTCCCATAAAAATCCCTGCGCCGATTAAGAGGGGTGGGATACTATATTTTAAGGAGGATGATCTGATGTTCATATTCGCTGGGATCAGGTCCCCTTTTGTTAAATCTGTATGGGAATTATTTTTCTCATAGTTATTATACAATGGTATCGATGTCGCTTCAGAATCCATGAATCGATTTCCGCCAACCAAGGATTCAACTTTACCCCAGGACCCAATTAAAACCATTAGTCCAACAGTGGTTAAGACGCCTTGTCCTTTGTCCCATTCTCGCAGCATAAATTGACCGCCTCCCGGCAAGATTGATCCTGATAAAAAAACCAAATACCGGTTATGACGTGGAACAGACCCAACATTTTCGATTGTTTGATAGAGCGGTGTCATTAATTTATTATAATGGGAATGATTGAACAGGGCTTGCGCAGTTATGAATGATGTTCGGGCTTCTTCCCACTTCAATTTTTTCATATGCGCATATCCCCGGAATGTTATCATATAGGGGTCATCGGTATTTTCCGTTGCTTCCAAGAGTTCGTTTACTTCACCAGCTAATAAACTGACATAAATATCCCGGTAGCTTGCTGCTTTATGGGTTAAGGAGACTTCAGGTTCCAATTGGATCACCTGCCGATAATACCGATGTGCCAAGTTATAAATTTGCATCTCCTCATAACACCGGGCGATATAATAATTGATGGTCGGACTTATGGGGTCATCCGGGAATCTGTACAAAAGTTGGAAGGCTGTAAGAAGACACCTTTCATAGTATCCTTCCTTAAAAAGGAAATCGCAGAAAGAAACGATCTCTTCCTTTTGATAAGATGTGTATTCATTCCATTCAGATTGGATACTTTCCACAGACCGGTAGGCCTGTTGAGACAACACCCAACTGAACAAGATTCCTAAAAGAATTTGTTTTTTTGTGTTCCGCATAAAAAAATTCCCCCATCCGGAGATGGGGGAATTTAATAAAAAGTTGCGGTTTGGGAATAGTATTAGCGAATCAGCAACATTTTCTTTCTTGCGGTGAAAGATTTGCTCCGCAATTCATAAAAGTAAATGCCTGAAGCAACTGGGTTACCCACGGCATCTGTTGCATCCCATTCCATCGTATAAGCACCCGGGCTTAATACCTCATTCACAAGTGTTTTAACATTTTGACCCAAAATGTTGTAGATATTGATCATCACTTGTTCTGAACCCGCAGGCACATCAAATGAGATCTGTGTGGATGGATTGAATGGATTAGGGTAGTTCTGATTCAATGCAAATTCATCCGGGAAAATTTGGTCAAGATCGGTTGCAACGTTGGATGTATTAATCACAGCAGGATTATCTTCATCAGGATGGCCGCAAATCACATTTAAGATATCTGGGTCCATGGATGTACCAGGCAGATTCGCTGTTCCAAAATGGAATGCGATTTCAGCTGGGAGTGCACTGGCACCCTGGGGTAATCCATAAGTCAAGAAAAATAAATCGCCTTCTTCGCCATTGCCTTCAGTCCAGGCTCGGGAGGTATTGTAAGCTAAAACTTTCACAAAGCCATCCAAGCGGTTACTTAAAAGAGTCATGGTACGTGTCTCGCCATTTTCGTCGGTAACGTTCAATAATTTGCTTCCTTTATCAACACGTGAACCAAATGCACTGGATGACCATTCACCATCGCCGTCCAAATCTGTAAAAGGTTCGCCAGCATTATAATTCCCGTCACCATTTGAATCTTCATAGGGTTCAGCGCCATAGTAAAGCGCATCACCGGCATTATGATAAACATCCAATTCAACCCCGCGAATTGATTCGTTATCTACCATTCGTACGGTAAAAGTGACGGTATTCTCAGCTATTTGCACCCCATTAACGAAATCAAGGCAACCGCAAATACCCGTTGCTATTTCTTGCCCGTAAGTTGGGTTTGGACTACCATCAGGCAGCATGGTGCGAGTATCAATATGGATCGCTGAATCCGCAGGACAATCTATGTCTGCCCAAACGCTTGTGATAAACAATCCGCTTGTTAGAATTATTCCAAGAATTTTTCTCATATGAAATTCCCTATTGGGTTGGCTTGAAAGTTAATTAATTTGATACCTATTCTGCAATCATCCAATTTATTTCATGAAAGCTAATTTTTGAGTACTAACATTGTGACC
>DQOT01000255.1 GCA_015658495.1 Fidelibacterota bacterium
ACGATCCGCCAAACGGGAGGGTTTCTGGATATTGGAAAGCATTCCGGAATGTTCCTCGGTTAGGTTTGGCGCTACCTGGATGAGTTCCGTGAAGGTATTCCTGAGATTTTTGGCTAGTGCGTCCAGTTCCAGGTCATCGCCGATGGGTTTATCCTTGACCCGGTCAACAACTGCCGTGTAGTAAGGTTCGGCATCTCCAAAACTGAGAAGTTTGACCCGTTCTACGCCCTGGACAATAGCTGATTTGCTATTGTCTGGCATATCAAAAACTTTCAGCACAACACCAAGGGTGCCATATGCATAAAGGTCTTCCGGTTTGGGATCTTCAATGGAGCCATCCTCCTGGGCGACAACTACAATGTGTTTATCACCTGGACCCAGATCTTCAATAAGTTTCAGAGATTTTTTCCGACCGATATAGATCGGGATAACCTGTTGCGGAAAAAGTACCATATTGCGCAAAGGCATTACCGGATAATCACGGTCATCGGCAGGCGGTGTTGATTCTAATTCTTTGTCAAATCTTTCAGGCATAACAATTCCTCAATGAATTTTCACCTATTCAAGGCAAATAACGTACCATAAATATTAATATGTATATCTGTCATGTTTTTCAAGTTTTTTCCCAGATTATTTGCCATAAATACGTTCTTTTTAAGATATTTTACCAATTTCATCATACCGCAATGATTTTATGAAACGCGAAAACTCCTCTAATCTACCTGTGATCACGGTATTTGGTCCCGTCAATTTGAAATAATACAAACCATCTGGTGTATTCGCGATGGCAGCCAAAAGACGGTAATTTAGCTTTGGCTGGGCAGCACCGGGAAATGCCATCGTATTTGTGTAGGTCCCCAGTATACTTATAATATTGACCTGCATTCCGTTGATAACCTCGGCCCGTATGTTTACTTCAGAATCTGATAATGAATAACCGAATTGACTGGACCACCTTGCCAGGTTATTATCTATTGTTCCCCCAATATTTTTAAATATTGCCAGGGTGGCATCATCTGCCGGTGCACCCAGACGAAATTGCATTAAGCGCATGGAACTGGAAGGCCTAACAGCCGACCAGTTATCCGGTACATTGGCTGATAGATTTCCGATTCTGGTACTATTCGGGGTGACCTCATTTTTGATCACGGTCTTTTTTTCTTCTGCGGTGCCAGGTTCTGGCTGGCCGCGTGACACCAATTGTACCAGGATTACCCCAGCAACGAGAGTCATGATAACAACAGTATTTCTGCTATTCATCTTTATAGTTACACAGCGGCATGTACCTGCCTAGCTTGTTCATCAGCGTGGTATGAACTCCGTACCAGAGCCCCTGCTTCCACTACTGAAAATCCTAATTCCAAACCGATACATTTATAATCTTCAAATTCCTGATCAGTAACATATCTTTCTACTGGCAGGTGATCACCAGTCGGTTGTAAATATTGCCCGATTGTAAATATTGAAACACCTGTATCAACCACTTGTTTCATTGTTTCCATTACTTCTGTAGTCGATTCCCCCAGACCGACCATCATCCCGGTCTTTGTCTGAAATCCATTTTTTACTGAAAATTTCAGTACATCCAGGCTACGCTGCCAATTGGCCTGACTGCGAACCTGTTTACTGATCCTTTCAACACATTCGACATTATGGCTGAATATCTCAGGTGCTGCTGCAAAAACTTTTAATAGTGCTGGCTGATATCCTTTGAAATCCGGTGTTAATACTTCCACTGTACAATCAGGAACATGATGGTGAACTTGGCGAATTGTAGCCGCCCAGATTGCCGCACCATAGTCGTTTTTGATGTCGTCCCGATCCACTGATGTGATCACCACATGGCGCAGATCCATTTTCTTCACCGCCA
>DQOT01000239.1 GCA_015658495.1 Fidelibacterota bacterium
CTCAATAAAATTTGCGCAATGGCATAAATACCATCTCCAGCCAGGATTGCAGTAGAATCATCCCATTTAGAATGAACAGCTGCTTGGCCGTGACGCATATCATCGTTATCCATAATATCATCATGGACTAAGGTAAAGTTGTGGAGCAGTTCAACAGCCAGAGCGATCTTCATCAATGAATCAGGATCTGCATTGTTGGCGCGTCCTGCAAGATGTACAAGGATCGGCCGGAATCGTTTTCCGGTTCCACGGAGGGCAAAACGAATTGGCTCGTAAAGATAGACAGGCCTTTCCGGGAACGGTAACCGCTTCAGGTCCCGGTTTACTTCCGTCCGAATAAAGGAAACTAATTCATTAAAGGATGACATTAATGTCCGCCTAATTCCAACTTGCCGAATTCCTTGAGTTTCCCCAATACAAGATTCATGATCTCCTCTTTTCTTTCCGGCGAATTCGCTTCAAAGCGACAAACGATCACAGGTTGCGTATTGGAAGACCGAACCAGTCCCCAGCCATCACCAAATTTGATGCGGACACCATCCACAGTGCTGCAATCATAATTTTCTGAAAAATATGCAACGGCCTCTTTTGCGATCCTGAATTTTTCCTCATCATTTTCAGCTTCCATCCGCATTTCCGGCGTGGAATAATAAACGGGGATCTCTGCTTTCAATTCAGAGAGTTTTTTGTTAGACCGTGATAAGAGCTGCACCAATCGAGCACCCACATAAAGGGCATCATCATATCCATAATAATCATCTGCGAAAAAGATATGACCACTCATTTCGCCGCCCAGTTTACAATCCAATTCTCCCATTTTCTGCTTGATGAGAGAATGACCCGTTTTCCACATAATCGGATTCCCCCCATAGCGGTTGATCATATCTTCCAGCGCCTGGGAGCATTTTACATCGAAAAGAATATCTTCACCGTTTTTGATCACTTCCGGCAAAAAGAGCGCAATGAGCTGGTCAGCCCAAATAATATCACCGGTCTCATCCACCACACCCACCCGATCTGCATCGCCGTCAAAGGCCAAGCCAACATCGTAGTTTCCAGTTTTCATTTCCGCGATCAAATCCAGGAGATTCTCTTCCACGGTAGGATCCGGATGATGATTCGGGAATGTCCCATCGGGTTCCGAGAATAATTCTTTCAGGTTTATTCCAAGTGATTTGAACACATCCGGTCCATTGATTCCGCCTGCTGCATTCCCACAATCCATGACCACCTTCATGGGCCGTTCGATTTTGATCTTGCCTAGGATCATTTCTTTATACTTGGGGAGTATCTTAAATCGGGCCTCCATCCCTTTACCCTGTTCAAAATCCATTTTATCAATAAGTTGGTACAAGGATTGGATATCATCGCCAAAAAAAGCTTTTTTATCCAGGGAGAACTTAAACCCATTGAATTCAGGGGGATTGTGACTTCCTGTAATTTGCACAGCGCCGGACACACCCAAATGAAACATGGAATAATAATTCACCGGTGTGGGAATAATGCCCAGATTGATCACATCGGTTCCGGTGGAAAGAACACCTTCCTTGAACCAGTTCACGAGATCCGGCGTGGTGAGACGAATATCACCACTTAGGGCGATTTCCTGTCCGCCGGTTCGTTTGACGAAGGTACCAAAGGCTTTGCCCAATTTGATGACTACGTGATCAGGAAAATCTTCTGCGACTTTGCCGCGAATATCATATTCACGAAAAATATAAGGATTGATAAGAGACATATTGAATTCTTTATATGAGTTAAAATTTTGGGAGAAAAATTACAGAAACGCTTTTGGTTTATCGAAACGATTCTTTCAAGTTTTATAATTTTTCAATGATTCAGAAAGTGTCTAAAAAGGTTTTGATCCGATCCAATCCGCTTTTAACATAATCTGCTGGTGTCCCATACCCGAAGCGAACAAATCCTTCCATTCCATGCCATTTACCTGCTGTCAGCAAAACACTGTATTTATCTCTCAAGGTGAATACAAATTCTTCTGAACTCATGGGAATATTCAATTTGGCAAAAGTGATCGCTGCCGCTTGGGGCCGGGTGATGGTTAATGCTGGCACATTTTCAGCCCAATCACATAACATGTTGAGATTGTACTTCAAGTGGTCTTTAGTGCGGTTCAATATCTTTTTTCTGCGGTCATATTCCAGAATTCGGGACGCCACCCAATCACTCAGGTAAGCCACATTAATCACAGTAAAATCATGGAAAGACCATGCTCGATTAATGTAATCCACTGATCCAACACTCCACCCGAGCCGGAGCCCCGGCAGACTATAGGCTTTTGATAGACCTGCATTCACGATGGTTTTGTCTGTGGCACCTGCAAAGGATCGACATTCATTTCCATCCAGTTCAGCACCGCGATAGACTTCATCAGATAATATCCAGCAATTTGCTTCTTTTGCAATTTCAATCACGCCAACCATAACTTCATCGGACATCAAGGCCCCGGTTGGATTATTGGGATTACAAACACAGATCATTTTTGTTTTTGGCGTAACCAATACTTTAAGCTCATCTAAATCCCATTGCCAACCAAGATCCTGTCGAATGGGAAGATTGATTACCTTAATTCCAAAACTTCGGGCTAAGTGACCGATCTGGAGATAATTGGGTACCATGTAAACAATTTCATCCCCTGCTTCAAGTTGGGTCATTACGGCCAAAAAGTTGGCTTCTGCTGATCCTGATGTGATCAGGACATTCTCAATGGAAATATTCGGGCCATATATATCCGCCACACGTTGTCTCAATGCCGGCGTACCGTTAGTATATCCATAAAATAAATTCGTGTTCAATAATTCATCCTGTTCATCCTGAGTAAGTATTTCACTTAATTTTAAAGGATGAACACCACTTTCGGATAAATTATAATCCACTTCATTTTCAAAAAGAGACTGGTTTCGTTCTAACTCAAAAATTTCAAAATTCATGATTGTTTCTCCAAATAAGATTCATATACAGCCGTGGCAATTTGGATATCCTGGACCGCAACACCCGTCAGATCTGCCACTGTTAATTGCTCTGATGATGTTCGCCCAGGATTCTGGCCATTCAAAACATGTCCTAATTCAACAATATCGTTTTTCGCCAACTTTCCATCTTTTAATGCATGGGATATTTCGCCACGTTCAACACATTGTGAAATGCTGTCAGCCACAACAAGATCAGCTTTTGCTAAAATGCTCGAGTCCAGTTCCTGTTTTGTTGGCGTATCCGATCCCATGGCGGTGATGTGAGTTTCCGGCTGAATATCTTCAGTTTTTAAAATCGGTTTCGTTGATGCGGTTGTTGTAATAATCAAATTACATTTTTCCGCAAGGTATTGCGGAGATTGAGCTA
>DQOT01000205.1 GCA_015658495.1 Fidelibacterota bacterium
AATGGAGGATTCAAAACCAGATAGATAGACAGGAAGCGTCTGGAAAGCGTTTCCATAAATGCCCACAGAGAATCCCAGATCTACATACTCATTGCTATCTGCTAAATGGGTGGATATCAATAAAGCGGAGGCCAATAGAGTGACTTCATCAGATATTTCTCCGGCACTCATTGAATTGCCCGCAGCATCAAAGATGGAAGAATTGTCAGCCGGTGAAAATATAATTGTTTCCACCCCACTGGGCGCTGCACTTAATGAGATAAGGGCATGGATGGTTGATTCACCGCCAGCTAAATTGGATCCGGTATTACTTGTCAAACCGGAGACGGAAATGTTGTCGCAGTTTCCACCATTAGAATTAAATGTATAAGTCAAGTCAGTTGCATCCAGTCCACCACTGCCATTATTGGTTGAATACACACCTTCATTAAAGGTGATGGCGACATAATCATTGATAGATGAAATTGAGCTGGATTGGATTTGGGGCGGCGTTTCGTCTGCAGTCCTGAATCGAATGGTGTCAAAAACAAATGCATTATCATTCTGGTCTTCGATGGTAGCGAGCATGGATAAACGGATATACGTATATTCCGGCAATTCGCCATCCGGGTTCAACGTGAAAGTCAAATTATCCGGGGTGGAAATCGAATAGGTCAGATTTTCATCTGTTTCAGCGTTTTCTATTGTAAAACAGTCGGATGCATTGACATTGGTGATGTTTTCATCATTAGAATGTCGAACTGCTTCTGTGAATTTCACTTCAATATTTGAGACCGTGGGTACCTCTTCAGCGCCATTCTCCGGATCGGTAAATTCAACGGTGGGGCTTAATACATCGATCAAATTGATGGTAATCCCATCCACATCCAATAAAGGAACACCAACGCTATTAAAAATTGAGGATACAGAAGCTGGTCCAACCGTCAATATTTCTCCACCACTGGGTGTGTTTGGATACTCCAGATTTAGAATAACGGTTTCTTCGCCACCGGCTAATGCACCTCCGGTAACAGATTCTAAAGATGTTAAATTGGCTTGATCAGCATTGCCACCGTTTGGATTGATTTCCACACTATAATCACTTGTTTCCAATCCGATACCATTTCCATTGTAAACATCCTGGTAATCACCGCCAAAAACACCCTCGCTGAAAAAGTAATTCACTTCAGTAAAATCACCGGATGTAGATGTGGAATCCACAATCAAGGAATATCCAAACCAGGTGCGAACTGTACCAGTTCCGCCTGCGCGATCATCAACAACGACATAGTAAGAGCCCGCATCCCAATCAAGAAGGGGAAGCATATTTGCGTAGGTTGGATTTGATTCAAATCCAGAGATACATTCAAATTCAAATTGTTCTGAAGTCCCGTCCGGGTAATAGATCTCCAAGTTTGAGTCATCCTGAAATAAGATCCAGGATGATTCATCACAATCTGCCGTATAAACCGCAAGCTGAATATCAACATTTGTTTCACTGTCGCAAGTTGTGATATAAATGGTTGCAGGTTCAGATAATGTCAATTTGTAAGTATAATCCATTCCATTGGCACCATTGCTATGTTCTTCGCCATCGGGATAAGTAAATGTGCTTTGATCCCAATCGTCATCCTCCGTGGTCAGATCCGCCAAATGATTAAAAGGAAAATCCGCTTCCGTGATCTCCATATCAAAACAGGGACCCGTGGCACAAGGATTTGGCGTACATGTTGTTCCTTCCCCTTGCCAGGTTCCGCCATTTGCATCACATTCCCCTTC
>DQOT01000193.1 GCA_015658495.1 Fidelibacterota bacterium
AGGGAAGAGAAAAAGAGGCAACGGAAATGTTTAGATTTGTTGTAGATGGAAACCAGTGGTCTTCTTTTGGTTATATTTGCGCGGAAGCCCGTTTACACAAATAATTATTTGTAATTTATAGTATGAAACGCCTCTGGCTCAACTCCCACCCAAAGGGATAGTATTTAAGCAAAAGCCCCGCCCAGTATAGGTTTTTTGTTTGTGGGATGATGGGTAGATTTGATCGATGAAAGAAGTTCTATTTATAATCTATGTGTTACTTATGGGAGTAACCTCAATGCATGCGAAACCAGATATCCGTCAACCTCCCCAATACCAGGCCCTGGTAGATCTATTTAAGGACTGGCGGGAATTTGAAGATCCACCCCGGCTGAATGGTGCCCCAGATTACACTGCCGATCGCTTCGAAAAGGCTCAGCAAAACTTTAAGACGCTTGAAGAGCGTCTAAACCGGATCAAAATTGATGATTGGGCCGTTCCCTATCAGGTGGATTGGCATATCGTGCGGGCCGAAATGAATGGCTATGACTTTAACTATCGAATACTGAAGCCCTGGATCCGGGATCCGGCCTATTACCAGACTGTCTGGATGTATCAAAGCGATGTACCAGCCCACGAAGGACCTACTAACCACGCCACGCTAGAACTCTGGACATACCAGTTTCCTATTAGCGGCGATGAGGAAAAGCGTTTAGTCAGCGATCTTAATGTTATTCCGCCATTGCTGATTCAGGCCCGGAGAAATCTCACTGGCAACGCCCGGGACCTGTGGATCGCCGGTATTGAAAATATTCGACAGCAAACCCAGGATCTGGATAAACTTTCCGGGATGCTCCAAGGTTCTAAAACCCAGCCTGAACTGGGTGCCGCATTAGAAAATGCGCAAAAGGCAACAGAAGGTTTTACCGCCTGGCTGGAAGAACAAGCGCACAGTAAGACCGGGCCTTCTGGGATTGGGAAGGAAAATTATACCTGGTACCAGCAGAATGTCCATCTGGTGCCCTTGACCTGGGAAGAGGAAGTTCAACTATTGCAGCGGGAACTGGATAGAGCCTGGACCTCCTTAAAACTTGAGGAACAACGTAACTGGGACCTCCCACCCATGGTAGCAGCCAACACGCCGGAAGAATTTGCCCAACTCACCGAGCGGGGAGTACAGCGTTTCATGAATTTTTTAAGCGAAAAAGAGATCATGCCCATCAAGCCGAACATGGAGCCGGCCCTGCGGGAACACATGGGGGAATTTGTACCTGAAGATGAACGCAATTTCTTTTCTATCGGCATGCATTATGATCCTCTACCGCTTTATTCTCATTTTTATCACTGGTTCGATCTAGCTCAGATGCGGGATGAGCCACATGAAAGTCCTATTCGCCGTGGACCCCTGCTTTATAATATTTTTGATAACAAGAATGAAGGGATTGCCACTGGCGTGGAAGAAATGTTCATGCATGCAGGGCTGTACGAGGACAGTCCCCGTTCCAGAGAAATTGTATGGATCATGCTTGCTCAGCGCGCCGCCCGTGGCCTGGGATCCCTGTACGCTCATGCCAATGAGATGACCATGGCAGAAGCAGGCCAGGTACATGTGAAATGGACACCCCGGGGCTGGATGAAACGGGAGCCCCATCTGCTGCAGTTTGAACAACACCTTTATCTTCGTCAGCCCGGATATGGCACCTGCTATATCACTGGGAAATATTTGATAGAACAGTTGGTTACCGAATGGGCCAAGCAATTGGAAGAACAGGGTAAGCCCTTTTTAATGAAAGACTTTTTCCAGGCCTTTAATAACGCCGGGAATATTCCCGTAGAACTGGTGCGCTGGCAAATGACAGGTAATAAGCCTGAATAAAGTTCAATAATCTTAACCGTATTGATCATGAATCGTAGAATCCTATTTATTATTACTTTTTGTCTGCTCGGAACTACCTATAATGGCCAGCAGGTTGAGAAAATTACGGTTGAATGGATCTACTCTGATAAAGCACGGGCGATTGCTGCGGTCCATCGATATCACTGGCTGGATAATAACACGGCAATTCTATTTGATGTCCGCCAGCCAAAAGAAGAAAGAACATTCCTGAAACTGGATCCCCAGAAACCCAGTGAACTCAAGCCCATAGTTGATCGTGA
>DQOT01000284.1 GCA_015658495.1 Fidelibacterota bacterium
TGACAAATATCACGATGATGGATTGGAAATCATCGGGGTCACCATTGATTCCGGCACTCCGGATGCTATTGCCAGTTTTGCCGAAAGCTGGGAAATGAATTACACTGTTCTGACTGACATTCAAGGACAGGAGACCCAGTTGATTACTCTACAATACGGACAGGCGACCGGCAGACCTATTACGGGTGTTCCGACAACTTTTATCATTGATCGGGACGGATATATTGTAAAAATGTATATTGGACCTCAATCTGAAAAAATACTGTATCGCGACCTGAAACCATATATCTGATTCCGCAGCTTCAATCTATACGATCACAACAACTCATTTGAAATATTTTTTTCAAACCTGTATTATCTTTGGGATATTATTCCATTTTCTGTTAGCGTTTGATGCGGGTTACTGGCAGCAGTTCGTTCATTATGACATGGATATATTTGTGGATACGGATTCCAGCACTTATGAAGGGATTTCAAAAATCAAATACATTAATCAATCTCCGGATACACTGCATCAAATTCATCTCCATCTATATCCGAATGCATTTCAGGAAGGCTCAGTAAAACACCGGGAATTTATGGCACGTCTTGGACGGTTGGGACGGGCAGAAAAATTTATCAAATCTCCTGATGATTATTTTAGTAAAATAGACATTTACAGGTTTGAAATCTATCAGGACGGAAAACAGATTAATGATGATTACGATATTGATGATACCATCCTATCTTCTGACTTGATTGAGCCTTTATTTCCGGATGACTCTCTTACAATCAAAATTGACTGGACTCATCATGTGGGGGAACAGATCGAACGAGCAGGCAGGGTAGAAAAACAATTCAATGCGGCTCAGTGGTACCCTAAAATGGTAGTGTATGATAAGAATGGCTGGCACAATATTCCCTTTCACGCTGAGGGAGAATTCTACGGTGAATTCGGTACATTTGATGTGTCCCTTGATATTCCCCAAAATTACATTGTAGGGGCAACTGGAACTGTTACAGATGGTGACCCCGGTTGGGAAATGGTGAAGGTTGATACATCTAGGGATTTCGAGGAGTGGCTGAATGAATTCAAAGCCAGAGAGGATAAACCGGATTCAACACAGAGGCGAAATGTAACGTTCCATTCCGAAAAAGTTCATGATTTTGCCTGGATTGCCTCCCCGGATTTTCTTTATGAAAAGGGGGAATGGAATGGAATTGATGTCCATGTTTTATTCAATCAAAAAAATGGTGATAAATGGACGAAGAAAGTGGTGGACAGATCCGAATGGGCATTGGAATGGCTTACGAAACAATTTGGGAAATATCCCTATCCCCAGGTTACAACAACAGATCGGTTAAAGGGTGGTGGAATGGAATATCCAATGCTGGTGATGAACGGAAGTGAATCAGAAAGTTTAATCGTTCATGAGATCGGACATATCTGGTTTTATGGAATTTTAGGTAACAATGAAGTAGACGAAGCATGGCTGGACGAAGGATTTACGACATTTCAAACAGGATGGTATATGATAGATAAATACGGTCCCCACGGATTTGACCTTGAAAATACAGAAAGATATGATTCTTTCCAGAAAAAGTACTGGAAATTTACCAGTAGTTTTGGAAGAGCCCAATGGTCTGCATTAGGATTTATAACCA
>DQOT01000358.1 GCA_015658495.1 Fidelibacterota bacterium
AAATCAGTCTTGACTGAAATACTTCAAGGGGGCGCCGATAAAGCCGCAGAAGCTGGCATCCCTATCGTAGGTGGACATTCTGTGGATGATAAAGAGCCTAAATACGGCTTGGTTATAACCGGCGAAGTTGATGAATCCAACATGTGGAGGAATTCGGGAGCCCAGGTTGGCGATGTACTGGTTTTGACCAAACCACTGGGAACAGGAGTAATAGCCACAGCTATTAAAAAGGGTGTCGCATCGAACGAGAGTATTTCCGCAGCGATTAAAACCATGTCTACATTAAATAAAGGTGCTGCCGATGCTCTGAATGGTTTGAATGTTCATGCAGTCACGGATGTAACCGGTTTTGGGCTATTAGGTCATTTAAAAGAAATGTGTCAGGGAAGCGGTGTATCGGCTGAAATTAATTTTTCAGATCTTGAATTTCTTCCCCATGTCCGGGACCTTGCAGAATCCGGCATTATGGCTGGGGGAACTCGCCGCAACCTGGACTATGTAAAAAAATATGTCGAATTTGATTCCGCCCTTTCAGAATTAGATCAACTACTCGCTGCGGATGCCCAGACATCGGGTGGATTGCTTATTTCCATCTCGGAGCCAGATGCGCAAAAATATGTCAAAACTTTTGGTTCACCCGCAAAAATTATTGGACAAATAATCCAAAAAGAATCCAACCTAATTTCATTAAAGTAAACTATATCCGATAATATTAGTCTTATATAATTAATTGGTTTATATATGGACTATTTGTAGTATTCACGACTAAATAGGTCGTATTTATGTTAAAAATCACACGCAAAGTTGAATATGCACTCATTGCTCTGAGTCAAATGCAAATGAAGGGGGATGATTCTCTGACTTCGGTCAAAGAAATATCCCGGCAAAATGACATCCCTTATGAGCTTCTCGCCAAGACAATGCAACTACTCGCCAGGGCGGAAATTGTTGAGGCCATTAAAGGTCCTCATGGTGGTTACCAAATAATAAAAGATCCAACGGATATTAAAATGACTACTTTTTTTGAAATCATTGAAGGTCCCATTGGCTTTATGGATTGTTACTTTGATTCAAATTGTGACCAAATTCATACTTGTTCAATTCGAACCCCTATCCAAAGAATCAATGATTCCATTCGGGATATGTTTAACAATATTTCACTAAATGATATTACGAGGTCTGTATGAACCATTCCTTAAAACCTGAAATTATTGAAGTTTTAAAACAATGCTTCGATCCTGAAATCCCTGTGGATCTTTGGAATCTTGGATTGATCTATGATATTGATTTTGATTCACAAGACAAAGATAAAACGGATGTGAAGATCACTATGTCTCTCACAACGCCGGGATGCGGAATGGGTAGCCAAATGGCCAACGATATTAAAGAAAAAGTGTCCGCCATGGATGAAGTCAATGATGTGGATGTAACGGTCACATTTGACCCGCCATGGAATCCTGAAATGATGAGTGATGAAGCCCGGAGCAAACTGGGATTTGATCCGACACCGGTACCAAAAAAAGAACCCAAAATTGATATGGAGTGGGAATAATGAATGAAACGATCCAAAACCAAAAAACAATTGAAGATCAACAACAGGCTTTTCAAAATGCAACTATCACCGTAACAGAAAATGCAGTAAAACGTCTCAAGGGCGTCATGGCAACTGATGGAAAAGAAGATCACTTTTTGCGCATGTCCGTGGAAGGTGGCGGTTGTTCCGGTATGACCTATAAAATGGACTTCGAAAATGAGAAAGGTGAATTCGATAAAGAATTTGAATCTAACGGACTCACCATTATTTGCGACCTGAAAAGCTGGTTATACTTAAAAGATATTGAAGTGGATTATTCCGATGATCTATTGAATGGCGGATTCAAGATCAAGAATCCAAATGCTGAACGGACCTGTGGCTGCGGTACGAGTTTTTCCGCTTAAATTATTTTAGCCACCAAGTTCGCGAAGAAACGCAAAAAAATATGAAGAAGGATAATTTTGGGTGTAATTACTTAGCAAACCTTAGCGACCTTAGCGGCAGAGAAAAATGAGCAACGAACAACAAATAATTGACGAAAACCTGACGAAAGATTACGAATATGGATTCGTCACCGATATTGAATCAGAGACCCTCCCTCCCGGTCTTGATGAAAACGTAATTCGCACCATTTCCGCTAAAAAAGAAGAACCAGAATGGCTGTTAGAATGGCGATTGAAAGCCTATCGTCAGTGGCTCAAAATGGAAGAACCAAAATGGGCCAAAGTGGTTTATCCGGAAATTGATTATCAGGCAATCAGTTATTATTCCGCTCCCAAGAAAAAAGAACTGGCCAGCTTGGATGAAGTGGATCCTGAATTGCTCGCCACCTACACTAAACTTGGGATTCCTTTAGAAGAACAAAAAATGCTGTCCGGCGTGGCTGTGGATGCTGTTTTTGATAGTGTGTCCGTCGCCACAACATTTAAGGAAGAATTGAAAAAAGCAGGTGTTCTTTTTGGGAGTTTTTCAGAAGCAGTAAAAAATTATCCCGATTTAGTTCAAAAATATCTCGGCTCTGTTGTGCCCTACACAGATAATTTTTACGCCACGCTGAATTCAGCGGTTTTTACGGATGGATCATTTGTTTACATCCCCAAGGGTGTGCGCTGTCCTATGGAGCTTTCAACCTATTTCCGAATCAACGAAGCCAATACTGGGCAATTTGAACGAACTTTGATCATTGCAGATGAAGGAAGTTACGTCAGTTATTTAGAAGGCTGTACGGCCCCGCAACGAGATGAGAATCAACTTCATGCTGCCGTGGTGGAACTGGTGGCACACAAAGATGCGACCATCAAATATTCCACAGTTCAAAATTGGTATCCCGGGCATCCGGAGACAGGCAAAGGTGGTATCTATAATTTTGTTACAAAACGCGGAATTTGTCTGGAAGAGAATTCCCACATTTCATGGACACAAGTTGAGACCGGGTCGGCTGTCACCTGGAAATATCCATCCTGCATTTTGAAAGGTGATAATTCGGTGGGAGAATTTTATTCCGTGGCAGTGACCAACAATTACCAACAGGCTGACACAGGTACAAAAATGATCCACATAGGAAAAAATACCAAAAGCACCATTATTTCCAAAGGGATCTCTGCTGGGAAAGGACAACAAACGTATCGCGGTGGAGTTAAGATCATGAAAGGTGCAGAAAATGCCCGCAATTTCTCTCAATGCGATTCTATCCTCATCGGCGATAAATGTGGCGCCCATACTTTCCCTTATATCGATGTTCGAAATCCGTCCGCACAAATGGAGCACGAAGCAACTACATCAAGTATCGGTGAAGATCAATTATTTTACTGCAACCAACGAGGGATTTCTTCCGAAGACGCTGTTTCTATGATTGTGAATGGATTTTGTAAGGACGTCTTTAAAGAACTCCCCATGGAATTTGCCGTGGAAGCAACTAAACTTATGGAAGTGACTTTGGAAGGAAGTGTGGGGTGAGATGTTGGAATATTGGAGAATACAAAAATGTTTATGTATTTAAGTGCGAATGTGTTCAAGGATTCGCATTTAACAAACAAAGATTGAAATAAACACTTAATAAATCCATCAGGAAAACTACGTTTTACTTTTTAAACAATTACAAACTATGTTAAAGATTGAAAACCTCCACGCCGGCGTTGAAGATAAAGCCATCTTGAAAGGGCTTAACCTATCCATTAAACCAGGTGAAATGCACGCTATTATGGGACGAAACGGTTCCGGAAAAAGTACGTTAGCAAATGTGATCACGGGTCGGGAAGGCTACAATGTTTCAAAAGGCGATGTTCTTTTTAACGGCGAATCTATTTTGGATTGGTCTCCGGAAGCTCGTTCTTTGGCCGGAATCTTTATGTCATTTCAATATCCGGTGGTGATTCCGGGCGTAAATAACACTTATTTTTTGAAAGCAGCGTTGAATGCAAAACGGAAACATGCCGGTGAAAAAGGATTGGATGCAGCCGGATTTTTGAAACTCATCAAAGAGAAACTGAAAAACGTGGATATGGATTCTAAATATCTCTTGCGAGCTGTGAATGATGGTTTTTCCGGAGGTGAAAAGAAACGAAATGAAATCCTGCAAATGCTCACATTGGAACCCACACTTGCCATTTTGGATGAGACTGATTCCGGCCTGGATATCGATGCTCTAAAGATTGTAGCTGAAGGTCTGAATAATTTTCGAAGCGCTGATCGATCTTTTCTCGTGATCACTCATTACCAGCGTCTTTTAAAATATATTGATCCGGATTTTGTTCATGTATTGATTGAGGGACAAATTGTAAAATCCGGCGGAAAAGAACTGGCACAGGAATTGGAAGAAAAAGGATACGGCTGGCTGGAATCATGAATATCTCCCACTTCCAAA
>DQOT01000237.1 GCA_015658495.1 Fidelibacterota bacterium
TAAATGTTTTTCCTTAAAGATGATTTTTTCAGGATACATAGAATACAGTGTAAATAAAGTCACTACACCTGTTTTTACACTATTAAAACTATTTCGATCAATAATTATTACTTCTATACCGAAACATTTTTCATCCTGAAATTTAGGATTAGTGGACATGCCCGGAATGGAAACAGGTGTAAATGAAACAGGTTTGAACACAACTCCCGGTAATTTATATTTATTTAATTTTTGAGATAAGAGTTTCCCATCCACCCAGGTTGCACCAATTTGCTTAAATGGATTTTGTGTTCCACGGCCTTCACTCAAATTTGTTCCTTCTATGATACACATTCCTGGGTAAATAATGGCTGTTTCCAGGTCCGGAATGTTTGGCGATGGTTTGACCCAGGGTAAATCTGTCTCATCAAACCAAAGATTCTTTTCCCATCCTTCCATCTTGATCACTTTTAATTCCGGAAGCGGTGTGATCCAATTATTTTCAATTATTTGATGGGCCAAGTCGCCAACGGTTCCCCCATATCGGATTGGAATTGGATAATAACCTACAAAAGTTTGATAATCCAAATCCAATGTAGGTCCCTCAATCATATCACCCCGAATCGGATTGGGACGATCCAAAACAATCACTGGAATTCCTAATTCTCCTGCTCTTTCCATGACCAAACCTAATGTTGTGATGTATGTGTAAAAACGGGCACCAATATCCTGGATATCATAAAGAATTAGATCGATCCCTTCAAGCATTTCAGCAGTGGGCTTTCGGGTTTTGCCATAGAGACTAATGACTTCAGGTAGGTTCAGATTATTTTTCGAATAGGTGACTTTCTCTCCAGCATCTGCCTCCCCAAAAAGCCCATGTTCCGGAGAAAATATCACTTTCAAATCTACGTTCTCCATTGCCATAAGTCGCCTGTAATTAGGAGTACCCAATCGATCAATCCCACTGTGATTGGTAACCAGTGCAATAGACTTTCCCTGGACGACATATTGCTTCTTTTCCAGCAGCACATCCAAGCCTGTTAAAACATGAATTTTTTCAACAGGGGGTGATGGTTTATTATTAAAGTGTTTCAACTGTTCTTGATGAATAGACGGGTGTTCTTTTTGGGCAAAAAGGAAAGTGAGAAAAAGGAGAAAGGAAATCCGGTGAATCATTTTAATAAGGTCACTTTCCTGGAATGTACAGTTTTTCCATTACTTATAGATACAAGATATAATCCTGTTGGGCTTGGTTGACCATTATAATCTAATCCATCCCAAGTAAAAGTGGATTTATTTTGAAAGGAAATCCGAGTAGTTTGTTTTACAACTCTGCCCAAAATATCTGTAATGGTGATTGTTATAGGTTCATTCAAGGCTGAGGAGAATTCAAGTGTAAAAGATATATTGGTTGGATTTGGATACAATTTATTGATTGCAAGGGAAGATGGTATTACGGATGGCTTTTCATCTCCAATTCCCAGTTGTGATTCATACAAATTTATAATCTCCACCATAAGCTCATTTCGTTTAGATTCGGGGTAAATTGCTTCGAATCCAACTGCAAGATAAACCAACCCACCATCCACATTACCTGAACCAAATGTGCCCACATATTCGATCCCCATTCCGCCTTGGCTCGCATAATTCACCCCTACATACTTTGCACAAATCGAAGCGCCTCCCACAGGCGAAATTCCATCGGGCCAATCCACATCATAGGTACCCTGGGAACCATCATCAAACGTAATTCCTGTGATACCATCAAAGATTGAAATATTGACACCATATCCACTGTAAACATTATTTCCGGCAGCATCCGAGATATAATCTGCCTTTAAATAATTTGTATAAAATTGGTTATCCGATGCACTGCCTTGCCCGGAAAGATCGTACCCGATTTCCGAACCTGAAACGAATAAAAACCTCCCATTTTCTAAATAAGTTTTTACCAAGGTTTGCTCAGTAACTGTAAAGGCACTGGTGGATGTTCCCTCTTCGCCCAGGATCCAATCAACATAATCATAATCGGTTAAAGAAATATTTCCATTTAGCACTGCTTCATTGGATGCTGAATCAAATGAATATCCTGCTGCATGCAGGGCACTACCGTGTTGACGGATAAAATCAAATGTATTGTTTGTCCCTGCCATTCGATCGAACCCATTCACGATTAAGCAAGAAACATCTTCGCTGGTTGGAACCACTCCCAGCATTTCTGTTGGGTTACTAGTCCCAAAAATATTCTTTGCAAAAACGGTAAGAAAGTATGATTCGTCCTCGGTTAAACCACTTATAATGATCGGGCTTTCGGAAAAAATACCCAAAGTATCACTCTCATATTCAATTTCAAGATAATCTCTTAAAACAATGAATTCATCTGCCCCATTTGCCCCATTAAAATTGAGTTGAATTTCACCATCCCCAATATTTTTAACAGATAGATTTGTGGGAGAAGTGGGAGCTGACCCGCCACTAAATTTTGCATAAAGAAGTTCCCACAATTCTGGATTAGTTCCATCGTAACCTAATGCCCACATGCCAATCCCTTTCAGGTCATGATAAAGGGCAAAATCATATTTTAATGAAAGGGAAAGACTGTCATCATACCACCCTTGATTCCAGTTTGAATCCTGAAAATAATACCAGGGGGTTTGGGAAGATTCATGCCACTGTTTTCCATAGGAAAGGGCAAGCGGTTCCATCTCCGAGTATGTTTTTGAATCTCCTGTCCCGGTGGTTGCTGCACCGGGAACGTAAGATGCGGCGGGCCATTCAAACCCATAATACGGAATGCCCAAGATCAATTTGTCAGCCTGATAATTTGTTTTTTCCAGATAATCCAAGACTGTCCACGTGAGAGTATAGCCGGGGCCGGTCAAGGGAGAAACAGGCCCGGTAGTAGAACTGCCACTCCAGTGATATCCATACCCCATGATGAATAATCCATCACTGATGGTAGCCAATGCATTATAATCCCAAGCATCATTCCAATCCACAGCCGGCATGGCCAATGTCACTTGGGAACCGGGGATTTCAGAATGAAACGTTTCAGTAAGATCTGTAATAAAAGTAATCATATTCTCTTTTTGGGAAGCAGGAAATGATTCAAAATCAACATTAACGCCATTAGCATTTCCTGCTTGTACCTGTGCCAATAAATTATTGATCAGATTTTGGCGATAAGTGGCATTGCTAAGCAAGGTTTCAAGTCCACTGTTGCTAAAAAGTGTGACACATAGGACTACATCTGTGCCGCGCGCATGCGCTTCGTTGATCAAACTGGTGGTGGGCCATCCGTGAAGATTTCCCAGACTACCATCCGTATTTGCTTCAGCGCTGAAATAGGCCAGGGTAGAGATGAGATCAAAATTATAATTCTGCCAAGAAGTCCCCATCCAATAGGGGTGATAGCCAAACACTTCTCGAGATGGAACCCGATCTTGTGCAACTTTTGGTCTAATAGTACCGGAATTGTCCAATTCCGGAAGTATATAATTCTGGTTATAGTATTCCAATTGAGATTGGTGAATTCCTGGATGATCTTGACAAAAAATCATTTCAGATAAAATTAATAGAGTTATTGTGATAAGTGTAATTTTCATTTTAAACGGGCAGATGATTGTTACGGAGCAATTGAATCAATGTTGGGACATAATCCGTGATCATTTGCGTCAATGGCATTAGTGGAACTTCAAATGTGATCAATGGAATCGAATTCTCCTTAGCCCAGGTTCCAAAAGAACCCGGTGTGGGATACCCCACATCATCCACTAGGGGAATCCCTGTTTCTGATGCGATCCATTGTCCCAGTTCTGTGTTATTTGGATCTTCGATACAATCAAGCGCTGAATGAAAAGATATAATGGATTGTGGTTTTATCTCATCAATGATTTTCAGAATAGCTTTTGTTTCCAGTTCGGATCCAGGTTCTGTTCCGGTACTCAATTCAATATCCTGGGGTTCACCTGATTTAA
>DQOT01000110.1 GCA_015658495.1 Fidelibacterota bacterium
AGGAGGCCCAGTAATTTTTTTATTTTTTTCTCCGAAATAGAACGATTGCCACTTACGGATATTCCTGATACAAAATACTGTTTCCCTTCCTTTATTTTATAAACGATATTGGCGGAATTATTTTCAATGGAATAAGACTCTTCCACTGTAACATTTAAAAATCCCTTGGAATGGTAATAATTCTTCAATGTCAAGGCATCAAGTTTTAAAAGACGAGAATTAAAATCGGGACGGCGGAAAAACCAGTTGGGCGGACGCTGGCGAATGATATACAGCACTTCATTCATGGAAACATGCTTGTTTCCAGTCATGGTAACAGATTTGATCACAACGTTATCGGATTGCGGGCGTACAGCAGCCGTCCATGCCAGAAGACATAAAAGAATTTTATAAATTGGTTTCACGTGATAATTAATATGCGTATCGGTAGCGATATTTAAGGTTCAATTTCCCATCTTCATCTATATTCCCCACCACAGAAAAATATCGGTTTAATTTATATTCCACACCGATCTGTGATTGGGTCGGATTCGTCAAAGAGAAAGACCTTTTATACGATAAATTTAAGAAAGTTTTGTCACCAATTTGGCGTTTTGCAGTCACTTTAAAATCTTCTTCAACGCCCTGGAGTAATCCAGCAGCGCCCGATATGGCAATATCATCCACCAGCCCCAATTTGCCAAACTCAGAACCTTTCAGGTTTTTTTCCAATTGATTCTCGAGAAGTGAGCCGAGAATAGAAACAGTTTGATTCCCGAAACCCGTTGATGTTAATTCCTGGTCTTCAAATCGTTTTCCCCAAGTGAGTAATTCTAAAATATCGCTTTCAGAAAATCCACTTACGGATTCCAACACAATATCCAGGTCATCAATCCCGCCATTAATCCGAAGATCAATCCGTTCATCATCGATCATGGTATAGGCATTCACATCTATGAACGGGTTGAATCCTTTATTGTCAAAACTGACATAGCCCTGAAGTCCCTTGAAAATATCCTTGTAGGAAAAGACGCTTCCGTCTTCCACAAAGATTTCACCCCCGAAATCCATTTCCTGGTGCCCAATTTTGGATAAACTCAATTCACCGGTCACATTCGCATCGATCTGGGAATTCTGAAATAATGCTGTTCCCCGGATAGGTATGTTGATTTGATAGGCCATGACTGTACTGGTCTCTTTGGAAAGGGCTGTCCCTACATCTTCTGTGGCGAATTCGTAAAAAATGTTCGCATCCAATGTTTCAATCGTCCCGGCGATGGTAATCGTATCCCGCCCAGTAATTGTTACATCCAAATTACTTTGCGCTGTGATATCCATGTAAAGCGTTTTGAAAGATACTTCTTTCCCTTTTACGTGCAAATCATAACCGGGTTCAAAAAAGTGGGTAAAATCCATGAAGCCCGACAAGGTTATATTCTGTTTTTTCGGTTCTGGATATTTCCCATTTGAATGATGCAGCGTTGCCTTCATATCTTGTATCACCAATTGGTTATGATTCATATAGGCTTCCCCTTCTACAGAAGTTGCCGGATCACTGACCAAGAGAGTATAGATCCTCCCATTTTTCACTCTGATATGACCCCTACGTTGAATTGATTCTACTGGGCCCGTTAAGGATAAAGAAATGTCCATATCTCCTCGAACTGAATCTAGATCTGCTATGTAGGGCGATAAAAATGGCAGTGATTCCATATGAGCCGTTGTATGAAAATCCAATGAGTCTCCGGGAAAGAATCGACCGATATTGGGTGAACTGATATTGAAATCAAATGGGACTGATCCGTAGGCAGTTATTTTTCCATCATGGCGGATGGCTTCAGCTGTTTCTACAAAAAGGCAGCGACCATCATATTTCCCTTTCGCGGTTACATGGCCTAATTCGATGACATCAAATAATCCGTTTTGAATATCCAGATCGTAAGTGAATTGGGTATTTTTAGGAATTCCCTGTAAATGGAGCGAACCGGATGCTTCACCACCCAAAGTAAAAAATTTTGGGATAAATTTGTGAATAAACCCTAAAGAAAGATTGGAAAAAGTTGATCTCAATGAAATGGGTGTTCTTCCCACGCGGTTTTTTCCCAGTGGAATGATCCCATTTGCCTGGAGTCCCATGGATTCCCCCCTGGTCATGGAAATATCATCCATGTGAAGCATACCATTCTTATACAAAAATGAAAGTGTCATTTCATCGAAGGGTTCGTCCATATAGCGACCATTTTTCAATGACAAATCCACATCCACATCCAGCGCATCTTTCACCCATTGCACCCAGATCTCCCCAAATACAATTCCGGAAACCTGAAGCCGTTTATCTTTCAGGAATTGGGATAGAATTTCTGCGTCAAAATTGGACATTTTGAAACGCCCTTCTGGTCGGTCTCCACCGGTGATAATTCCTTCCATCATGCCGTCATTAATATGAAATTCAAACGGATCTACGATCAGGATGGAATCCTGAAATGAAAAGGAGACAGGCCGGGCGTTCACCAAATAATGATTTTCATAGGCGACCTGTAACCGATCAATCTGATAATGATTTTCACCGTCAAATTTGCCGGACGCCTGGAGAAAATCTTTTCCGGATTTAAAATGGCAATTCTCAACCAACACTTCACTATTCCGGATGCTGGCATTCACCGTACCGCTCTCAAAGGATCGATCTCTCCAGGACCCTGCACCTACTTTCATTTCAACAAAGCTTGACGTTAAGGTATCTGTAACAGACATTTGGGAATTGAATTCGAGAGATTCCAAATGAAAATCATCCACTTTTATATCCTCACAAATCAATTCAGCATTGGCTGATGGTGAATAGAAATCGCCCTGAACCTTGATTCGCCCCGTTGCCCGGCCCGATACAAAATCACCCGGCAGAAATTGGTTCACCAGTTTGATATCCGCCCGTTCCATATCCGCGAGGATATTAATAGTCTTGTCCTTTAAACTACCTTCCCCCTCGATGGTAAGATAACTGTCCCCCACCGTGACCATGACCGGATATACAGTCGAAATAATACTGTCCTGGTAGGACACCTGGCCATGGATGGATATTTCTCCCTGGTCATATAGTTTGGATTCAATCATTTCCAGGGTCAGATCAATTTGATCTAAAGAACCTGTTTTTGTTAATCCACCGTCTAAAATCGCTAATCCTGATAATTGTGTTGGTTTTTGTCCTGTCATCCATCGACTCAAATCCAAGTTCGTGAGATTCATAGTACAACTGACTCGTTCCCCAGCCAGCCAAATTCCACTCATGTTAAGTTGGGACCTCTCGCCAGCCAATTGAAGCGTTTTTAAAACCCACGCGGTTTTTTCTCGACCAACTGAAAATTCCCCTGTCATATCCAATCCAAGGTCATTTTCAAGAACCAATTTTCCCGAGAAATATTTTAGATCAGATTCAAAATTAAAATTCCCTGCAAAAGAAGAAAATTTGGTTTTTAACGGTAGCTTACTGAATAATTCATCAGGAATATTAAATTTACTCACCCTTACATTTCCTGACAAAAAGGGGCGCTGGTCATCAAAAGTCATTTCACCTTTGATCGGAAGTCCAAAAATATCCCCGTTTACTTTATTGAGAAAAAAGGAAGAACCATCATATCCCAATACAAGCATGCGCAGGTCTACAGCGAATTTTGGATTTTCTTCCAAAGATAATTTTAATAGATCACAATTCAAGATGGGTTGATTTCCACCATCAAATTCACCACCAACTTTTAAGTTCAAATGGTATGAATGCTCATTGAGTGTTGACACAATTTGTCCTGAAACAAAAAATGATTTAACATGGAATGGAATATTGACTGGTTTTCTCTCAATTTTTCCAGAATCTGCTTTGGTCCAATTTTTATCGATTTGGGTCCATAGCCCTTCGATTGTCAACATATCGAAAGTTATTTCTCCGAAAAGTGACGCCACATATCCAAAATTAACAGACGAATTTTTAATCAGAACATGGGGACCGTCCTGTTGAATTAAAGTGATATCCTGGAGGTGCATCGTCCCAAAAAGTGTGCCGGATGATTTCCCAACATCGATAGACCAACCGCTGGGTGCGATTTTTTCATTGATCTTTTTTTGGATGAACTCTCCCCATACCGCAGCCCGAAGCAAGATCATTAGAA
>DQOT01000189.1 GCA_015658495.1 Fidelibacterota bacterium
GACTGAATAGAAATAAAATCATCTTTATTTATGTTCAAATATCCTGCAATCGTGTGAATGACTTTGATCTCATCGGGGTGAATATGTCCGTCTGCCTGGGAAAGACCAAAAAGGATGTGTACCAATTCCAAGCGACTTGGGTGATCCATTGATCGCTGAATCTGTCGGCAGACATCCCGAAGTGGATAATCCTGTTTCAGGATATCTTTTAACAGGATCATGAAATCTTTTACGTCATTTGTTTCGAACTGCCTCTGGAGAAATTGTTTAACGTAATCTAATTCGGATTTCAGCAATTGTTTGTCGGCTTTCATTACTGCAGCCAAAAGGACCAGAAAAGAAACGATAAAATCGCCAGGTTTCGTCCGTGGATAGGGTCTTGAACTTGCAGTGCTAAAACTCCCAAAAGATGATCCGCCCTTCTGGTCAGAAATAGAGGCCATGCCATACCCGATAACAGCCCCAATTGGGCCTCCCATGACCCATCCAAGCCCACCCCACAATAAGCGTTTACCCATACTCATGGTATTGTTATTGGTTTTTTTGTTGTTCCTAGTTTAAAAATTATTTTCATAGGCAAAGAAATGGAGTTTAAATAAAGTTCCATCTTTTCTCGAGGATGTTGTTCCCTTTCAAACCGTTCAGAATACAGAATATTATCTTAATAAAACACAGAAAACTAAGCAGGATTCTCATGGTGAAAAAGCTATATTCCGCCATGGAAATAGACCTTAAAACGCGTTATGCGTTGTGGTATCGACGGAGATTACATCGGGGGCAATCCTCCGGGAAGGCAGTGAAATTATCCTCATCCAAAGACAGATTACGATCGGTCTTGTTCTTTCTTCCTGATAAAATTGAGCATATCAGAATTGTGGAATATTTCATAAAATCCATCAGTCATTCTGAATTAAATGGAACTGAAATCCGATTTTTATGTTCACAGAAAGCAGGTACACGTTATCTGAAACTGATAAACACAGGAATCCAAATGTACAATGAAGAAGGACTTGATCAATGGGGTCTTCCCCAATTCCCGTTGGAGAATCGAATTTGTAAATTAAATGCAGAAGGGATTGCCGACCTTGATCCGGAATTTAATCCTGTTCACGCCTGTCTTGCCCGAGCTTCCAATGCCTCAATCAGGATCGGCTTTGATTCACGATTAGCGGATCATTATTACAACGTAATCTTAGAATTGAAGGAGGCTGCTTTTCTGGAAAAAAGTTACCTTAAAATGGAACAATTATTGGGATTAGCATGAAATACTATATTTACGAAAATAAGTGTGCAGAGGATTTTGAACCACTGTCTCTTACGCGACCAGCTTTTGATCTTCGGTGTGGTCCGTTCACATTCTTGGAACGGCTCTTTAAATTGATTCACGATTCAGGAGAGATCTCCTTAATTGTGCGAGAGAATCTGGTGAATCTGGCCAAGGAAATGTACCCTGATTTGGAAGTTAATCCTGGTGATATTGAACAGGGGATATGGTTATTGGGAAATGTTTTCTGGAGGGAAGATGACTTAAAGCAGATTGCGAATACTTCAAGTGAAATATTTCAAAGTGAGGATATGCAGATTGGTGCGAATTTATCTCAACAGGAGGGAAATGATTGGATGAATAAAGGAGGACCTGTATCAGCGGATTTACAATTAGTTCTTCCCACCACGAAATTGGATAGTCTTCCTGTGAATTATTTATGGGAAATTCTCCAGAAAATCCCCTGGACAATGGAAGAGGACACCCGGCATTTTCTAAAGAGAAATGAAATTGTTAATAGTGACCAGAACCTGCAGGTCATCAATCCCAGTAATATCTGGATTGAAGAACCAAACAAGATCAAACCAGCAGTTGTAATTGATGCTTCAAAGGGTTCTGTGATCATAGAAAAAAATGTGGAGATTGGTCCGTTTTCATATCTAAAAGGTCCTCTTTTCATCGGAAAAGGGACAATTGTCTACCCCCATTCTCAAATAAAAGAAAGCGTTTTAGGACCTGTCTGCCGGGTGGGAGGTGAAGTAGCAGGAACAATAATTCAAGGATGGTCTAATAAGGCAC
>DQOT01000308.1 GCA_015658495.1 Fidelibacterota bacterium
ATTTTTGGGTGGTGAGAGAATGCCTCGAGCCAGTCATTTCTGGTGAGGGCAAACCAGGTTTTTTCTGCCAATTCAAATAGCTTATCTTTATTCTGAAAAGGACGGCAGCCTATCATTTGTTCCACCCATTTCGAGGCGCTGCAGCAGATTGAAAATTTGTCTGAGGCCTCGCCATGGGTTAAGGTGTTTAATTCTTCCAAATTCATTATACCATCAGAACCAGTTATTAAGTTATAGGATGACCGAAAATTCTCAACCGGCTCACCCCGCCATCCGGGTAAATGTTAAATCGCATGTGGGTTTGGGGTCCCGTTTGTTTGAGTTCCTTTGAAAAGATATGTTCCCGGTTACTGCCTAGTTTCGAATCCGGAAGCACTTCCTGCCAGTCAATATCGTCAAGGAGAATGGAATCTTTATCCGCGTTGGGTGCAAAGCACTCTTCAAGGGAACATGAATCGGGGAAATTTCCTTTGAAGTGAAGTGTATCCACCACAATTCGCTCAATCGCACAGGGGGCGCCAAGTTTGAGGATAACCCAATCATGTCCGGGGCTTCGCCGCCGTTTTGTTTCCCAGCCGTCGCTCATGTCGATTGCTATGCCGGGACTGATGAGGTTTTTCATGTCACCGAAATGCATGTTACTGCAGGCAAGCGTTTTGCCCCCATTCTCTGCAGCGGCTGCATCGAACCAATCTTTTTTACTACCCAAACTCTCTTTAGGATGTCCATAGACTTTGAAACGAGCCACTCCGCCGTCGGGATAGATGTTGAGTCGTAGGTGGGTAAAAGGATTGCCCTTGTTAAAAGTAAACAGGTTTTGTGAGTCTCCCTGAAGTTCAGATCTGGGGAGAATCTCCACCCACTCATACTTGTTGTTGGTGATATCATCTATTGATGTTAATGGCGGTACAAGGCACGCATCCACGGACGCGTGGGTAGGGTGGTTTCCGACAAAGTGGTTGGTATCGATATCAAGTTCCTTTATCATGCCAGGTTTTCCGAGGCGAATGATGCACCAGTCGTATCCTTCTGATCTCCTCCTTCGCGTTTCCCACCCATCCATCCATTTACCGCAGTCGGTGTATTTATCGGGGATGAACTCACCTCGTCCGGGCCTGAGCAGGTTTTCTTTTAGGGCAAAGAATTCATCGCTGGCCAACAGGGCTCGCCCGCCATTTTCTTCCGAAGCTAGGTCGATGAGGTTTGATGTTTTTTCAGGTGGCATGATTGCGAAGGATGGTTTTACCTATGGGATCATTTACAAAGTGTCCACTTTCAAAAACTTTGTTCCCCCGAAGATAGGTTCTTTTAACAACCCCGAAAAGTTCTTCACCTTCGTAGGGTGTTAATTTGTTTTTGAAATTAATGATGGCAGGTTCTACAAGAAATGTAGAATCCGGATCCCAGCAGACGAGGTCGGCATCGTATCCAAGAGAGATTTGACCCTTTTGATGGTCCATCCCAATAAATTTTGCAGGAGCACTGCACATCCAATTTGTAAGTTGATTCAATGATAATCCCTTGTTAATGCATTCTGTCCAAATGACAGGAAGTGTCAGCTGCAGGGATGATATTCCACCCCAGGCTTTTTCAAACCTACCTTCATCCATTTTCTTTAACTCAGGTGTACAAGGCGAATGATCGGATGTAATAAAATCAATGGTTCCAGATTGTAATCCCTGCCAAAGTTTTTCACGGTTTTTTGCTTCTCTAATTGGGGGAGTGCATTTGAATCGGGTGTCACCATCCGCTATGTTTTCGGCGGTGAAATGGAGATAATGGGGACAAGTTTCTATAGAAAGAGGAAGCCCTTCTTCTCTGGCTTGGGCAAATTCGGTTAGGACATCGGATGAGGATAAATGAACGATGTGTATGGGCGTTTGAAACTCCCTGCACAACTGGATTAACAGCTTGATGGCCTCATTTTCCCACGATTTTGGTCTGGTTGCCAGATAACTCTTATAGGTTTGAAGGTTTTCTGTTTTTTCAATACAGTTCTCAAGTTCAGCATGAACCAGAAGAGAAATCCCATGTTGAGCAAGTATTGGTAATGCTTTCCTGATATTTTCTTCTGTTATTTTCGGAAATTCATCAATTCCGGAATGACTCATAAAGGTTTTGAACCCCAGCACACCAGCTTTTGCTAACGGTTCAATGTCGTTCAAGTTGCCCGGAATCAGACCACCATAAAACCCGCAATCGACAAAAAGTTTGTTTTTAGTGGAAGCAATTTTACTGTTTAGTGCATCAAGGGTGGTGGTCACGGGGATGCAGTTTAAGGGCATATCCACAAGAGTTGTTATGCCTCCTGAAGCCGCTGCCTTGGTGGCTGTTTCGAATCCTTCCCATTCGGTTCTGCCCGGCTCGTTTATGTGGACGTGAACATCCACCAATCCCGGCATGACCACATCATTCCCCACGTCTTCGACAGGACAACCTTCAGGGATGTTGTGTTGTGAGACAACATCCAGAATTTTTTCACCTTTGATTAGTACAGCCGCCGCCCTTTCGCCTTCAGGAGTGACGACTTTCTGGCTAGTAACAGCAAAGTCAGGGGCGTGTGGCATTTAGTTGGTGGGTTGAATTCTTTTTTGAAGAATCTGCGCAGCCACGCTGATGGCAATCTCTTCTGGTGTGTTGCTTGTCATTGGGGTGCCCACGGGTGCTGTCAGGTGGGACAGTTGATCTTCAGAAATCCCCTCACTTTTCAGCCGTTTGAGGATTTCGGCTATTTTTGCCTGACTTCCCATCACTCCAATAAAAGGAGAAGGTAAATCAATCAACCCTAGCAATCCTCGGACATCGGAATTCACATCTGTGGTCATTACCACCACATTTGTCAATTCGGGATAATTGATCAAAGAGGCAGCATCTCGGTAATCGTCAACGATTTGGACGGATCGGGTATACCTGTTTTCAGTGATGGTGAACACATTCTCTCGTGTTTCATAGACAAAGACTCCGTACCCCAGATTTTTCATCACACGTGAGAGGGCAAGGGAGCAGTGTCCACCACCTATAATTGCGATTCTCTTGAAATTCAGGAGCTGCTCTTCGTACAACCAGCCGTTCTCTCTGACTGATAATTTAATTTGAGGCTTGTTGACATCAGGCTTTTGCTTTTTTACAAGCATGCATGACGGAGAGATGGTA
>DQOT01000118.1 GCA_015658495.1 Fidelibacterota bacterium
CAATTCCAGGATTGGGAAAATGTTCCTATAGCATATTCTGATATGGAAGGGGACGGTATGAGTGCTGACTTTGCAGAAATAAAAATCACTTATGATTTGGAATTCCTTTTTATCTATTTTTCATTTCACAATGGCGAATTTTTAATGCAGGATTGGAATGCATTCCACCTTTATGTTGATGCAGACAATGATTCATCTACTGGTCTCGAATATCATGGAATTGGTGCTGAACTGGATTGGACCTTTGGGCAACGGCAAGGCGTATTTTATTTTAATGGCGGAAGTTCGGATGTTTGGCAAAATGATTTAACCTTACGAATTGGCCCCACTATCACATCATCTGAATTTGAAATCGCCATCGCTAGGAATTCAGAAATAATGACCATGAATGGAACCCAGGTTTTGGTTGAAGGGAGAATCGTTATCGCTGAAGCACCACCTAATTCGGATAGTGTTCCAAACGAATCGGGAGGAATTTATTTTAGTATCGGTGAAGATGCCGTTCCATTACCGGAGCCCATTTCTTTGGAGAGACGGCACGAAGATGATATTCGCATTGTAACTTATAATAATTTGAACGAAGGTATGATCGACCCGGAACGGGAGCACCATTTCAGGCGAATTTTACAGGCGCTTGACCCAGATGTGATTGCGATCCAGGAACACTGGGAATGGAACGAAATTGACGATGTGGTCCAGTCTTGGTTTCCAGATGAACAATGGTATGCCAGTTGGACTTATCGGGATTTGGTCGTTCTATCACGATTCCCAATTTTGAATGATGCCAATTTGATCAGTTCAGAAAGAACCATGTGTACCCTTTTAGATACGGAAGATGAATTGGGCAAGAACCTTTTGGTCATCAATTCTCACCTATCCTGTTGTGGGAGCAATGATGCGAGACAGGAGCAAGTGGATGAATTTATGGGACTTTGGCGTAGCTGGTTAACCGACGGAAATGGTCCCTTTGAATTAGAAAATGAAACACCTTTCGTGCATGTGGGTGATTTCAATTTTGTGGGCTATCGTCAACAGGTGGAAACGATTCGAATTGGGGATATTATGAATGAAAATAATTATGGTGAATATTTTCTACCGGATTGGGATTCCACGGCGATTGTTGATCTTTTTTCCCGCCACACCCATAAACGGATGGGTTACACCTGGCGGAGTGATGGCAGTTCTATTAATCCCGGGAAATTGGATTATGTTTTTTATTCCGATGCTACAATTGATACAGGGAAACATTACACCCTGAATACCTTGGCCATGGATACAGAATCTCTGGCGGAATACGGATTGGAGTGGGACGACACCCAGGAAGCATCAGATCATTTACCACGGGTTTTTGATATTTCATTGGATCCCAATGTGGGAATTGATAATGAAAATCCGGTTCCATCCAAATTTGCCATTTTGAATAATTATCCTAATCCATTCAACTCAACCACAACGATCCGGTTTAACGTTGGTGTAGGGGACGTAAAAATGCGTCCCCTAACATTAACCGTATTGGACATCAACGGCCGCATGGTGGAAACACTGGTGAATGAAAAACTAGAAATTGGCCAACACGAATTCCTATGGAATGGCACCAACTATTCCAGTGGGGTTTATTTTATAAAAATACAGTCAGGTGATATTGTAAAGACACGGAAAATGATTTTGTTGAAGTAGGAAGTACTTTAAACATTCATTTAATCATTCGAAACTCAACGGATGTTGTCATGCCGGGCTTGATCCGGCATCCAGACGATTATTATAATTCGAATTCAATTGATTTACTGGATTCCTGATCTTCGTTTCACTTCGTCAGGAATGACAATTGGCACTCAATAATTTGGAAAATTTTAAACTTGTTCCATGGCATTATCGTACATGGGCGCCATGGATTCCCAATCGAATGGTTTGGCGATAGGATGAAAATGAGTGGATTTGATCTGTTCGTGATTTTCAATCGCCCAAGTTATTTTATTAAAAAGATCCTGGTCATCGGAGTATATATGATCCCGATGCTGTTCAGGAGGCAGCAATTCCGGATATGTTAATCGATTGGGTAAAATAGGCCAAGTATCGCAATACATGGCTTCCATGACACTGGCTCCAAAAAATTCCTGGTTGGACGTTACTGGCAAAATATCCGCTTTCCAGAGCCATTGGGCATAATCTGTAAATGAGTCCGTGTATCCCCATTGGACTATTTGTCTCTCAAATGATTTATGGGCATCAAGGAAAATATCAGGATATTGACTGAAATTTTCGCCCATAACAGCCAGATTGAAATCATAACCGTATTCCCGGACTTTTTCCAAAACACCAAAAAAGTCATTGGGATTTTTATCATATTCCCAGCGATGGTTCCATAAAATGATCGGTGCATCGCCATGATCGATCCGATGATTGTCGAATTGGCGGAGATCCATGCCCAGGTGGAGAATGCGACTTTTATCACGAATCACATCCACCGAATCCAGTTCACGATAATCAGGAAAGTGCCGCAAAAAGCGAGGGAGAGCATCCAAGAACGAATCCATGTGGAATTCAGAATTAAAGAAAACCTGGTCCGCGGTCAGGGCAGATGTGTAATTGATGAATCCGTAATGGGTATCCCGGTTCTTTTGGATATCCCGATCTTTGGGTGACCAAGGGTAAGACAATTGATTTTCATGAAAATAGATTGCAGTGGGGATGCCATGGGATTTGGATTTAGTTAGGGCAAGAAAGGTGGAAAGATCCAGCATATCTGTAGCGAGAATGAGATCGGGTCGCCAGGTGAGATTGTTGAATTCCCGGGCCATGGTTACAGCCCCGCCATGCATCCGCCATTTCCAGAATTGGCCTTTCATTGTTAAAAACCGAATATCGTATCTACTGTGATTGGCAAATCCCACAGCCCATTGTTTATGGGAGCCGGTGAAATAGGGTTCAATGAGGAGGATATTCATAATAAAATTTAATAAATAATAGTAATAACAAATGGTGTATGGACTACATTTATTAATGTACTGATATTAAAGTGCCCGGGACTGGAATCGAACCAGCACGTCCGTTAGGACACACGGACCTGAACCGTGCGCGTCTACCATTTCCGCCACCCGGGCTTATATGAATTATCAACAATCCTTTAAAAAAAGGTCAGGAATCTTATCTAATCCCGACGGCAAATCGCAAGGAATAAACTTGGAGAAGGGTTAACCGTTCCCGTATTTTTCACCCGCTTTTTTATCATGGAAATCAAAACCATTGCCACCAACCGAAAAGCCTATCATCAATTCCACATTCTTGAAACTTACGAAGCAGGGATTCAATTGATAGGGAGTGAAGTGAAAAGCATTCGAGAAGGGAACGCCAGTTTAAAAGAATCCTATGTCTTTATCCGGAAGGGAGAGGCGTGGTTAAAAGGTGCACATATTGCTACTTATAGTCATACAGGTTTTGAAGGACCAAACCCGGTTCGGGATCGAAAATTACTTCTTCATAAAAAGGAAATATCACGAATTGGATCAAAATTAGCAGAAAAAGGATTAACTGCTGTTCCCACAAAACTGTATTTCAAGAGCGGGCTGATCAAATTAGAAATTGGCTTGGCGAAAGGGAAAAAACTTTATGATAAAAGAGAGTCTAAAAAGAAACGTGACGTTGAACGAGATATACAAAGAGCCTTAAGCAACCGATGAGTTTTTTACCTGTAGATGAACAATTAGCCTTGATTCGCCGAGGCGCGGAAGAGATTATTCCAGAAGATGATTTAAAGAAAAAACTGGAAGAATCTCGTGAATCCAATACACCTTTAACGATTAAACTCGGGTGTGATCCAAGTCGTCCCGATCTCCATATTGGGCACGGTGTTGTTTTAAGAAAACTACGTCATTTTCAGGATCTTGGACATGATGCTGTTTTAGTGATTGGTGATTTCACTGCCATGATCGGTGATCCGTCCGGTCGGAATAAAACGCGCCCACAATTAACATTAGAAGAAGCTCGATCCAATGCTGAATCTTATGTGGAGCAATCTAAAGTTATACTTGATATTGATAAGCTTAAGATCTTGTATAATTCAGAATGGCTGAATGAGATGAACTTTAATGATGTTGTGAAACTCGCCAGTTCCTATACCGTGGCCCGGATGCTGGAACGGGATGATTTCACCAAACGATTCCAGTCCGAAATTCCCATTTCAATTCATGAATTTTTATACCCATTGGCACAAGGCCAGGATTCTGTTGAGTTGAGATCGGATGTTGAATTGGGTGGCACAGACCAGAAATTTAATTTGTTAGTGGGGCGTGATCTCCAAAAAGATAATGGACAAGACCCGCAATGCATAATTACACTTCCATTACTGGAAGGAACGGACGGTGTTGAAAAGATGTCCAAATCCTATGGGAACCATATTGGGCTCAACGACACACCGGAAGATATGTATGGTAAAACGCTGTCAATTTCTGATGATATGATTGTGAAATGGTTTACTTTGGCAGCAGATGCGGATGAATCTGTAGTGAAAAATGCTGAAGAAAGATTAGCAGAACCATCGGTGAATCCTATGAAAGTGAAGCGTGATTTGGCACGAGCCGTGGTAGAATTATATTATGATGGGAAAACCG
>DQOT01000001.1 GCA_015658495.1 Fidelibacterota bacterium
AATTTCATTGAAACTACATTTGAATTGGAACCCACATTCGGGGTTTATATGGGTCGACATGAATTTGACGGTCAGCTTCCAAATTGGTCTAAAGCAGGCATCATGAAGCATATTGAATTTCTCAAGGATTCCCGTTTTAAAACAGTGGGTTTCGAAGATGAAAATCTGAGTGCAGCGCAGCAGTTTGATAAAAAATATCTCTTAGCCGTTATTGATGAACAGCTCTTCTCGCTGGATGAAGCTAGGCTCCCATTTACCAATCCGGTGTTTTATGGAGCAATTGGACCTGATGTATATCTTTCCCGGGAATACGCCCCCCTTGAAAAGCGGATGAAAGCATATACGGTTTACGCAAATAATGTGCCTATTGCTGTAGGACAAATCATTGAAAACATGGAAACGCCCTTGCCTAAGACTTTTGCCGAGGTAGGCAAACGAATTTCCCATGGACTGGCAACCCATATGAGTGATGGTGTTCCAGGGATTTTTTCTGGTGTTGATGATACAACTCTGCAGTCCGAATTTTCAATAGCAAATGGTATTGCCACCGCTGCCATGAAAAAGTTGAGTGACTGGTACGAATCCCAAATTGAAACGGCTACAGATGATTATGCCCTGGGTGAAGATCAATATAAAAAAATGTTGTGGATGAGTGAACGTGTAAATACGCCTTTAGATGAATTAGAAACGATTGCTCTTGTTGACCTAGATCGTAATACGAAAGACCTCGTGAATGCCTGCGAAGAGTTTGCTCCTGGTGAATCCATTACCGATTGCGTTGCGAAAGCCCAGGCAGATAAGCCGGAGGGTGGAGCGGTTGAAGGTGCACGAGCTCAGTTATCCGATCTAAAGCAATTCTTGATCGATAATGATCTTGTTTCCATTCCGGGGGATGAAGAGTCACTCGTGGATGAGGCACCTCCACATAACCGCTGGAATTTTGCCTACATAGAGATCCCGGGACCTTATGAAAAGGGGCTGCCTTCCATTTATTACATTGCACCGCCTGATCCCAGCTGGTCAAAAGAAGAACAGCGAAATTATGTTCCGGGAAAATCAGATCTGATGTTTACCTCTGTGCATGAAGTGTGGCCAGGACATTTCCTGCATTTCCTGCATGCGAACCGGTCGGACCGAATGATGGGACGGATCTTTCAAGGTTATGCCTATACGGAAGGCTGGGCCCATTATTCAGAAGAACTCATGATCGAAGCTGGTCTTGGAAATGGTGACCCTAAATACCAGATCGGACAGATCTTGAATGCTACGTTGCGAAATGTCCGATTTCTTTCTTCGCTTAAGCTTCATACCCAGGGAATGAGTGTGGCTGAATCTGAAATAATGTTTGTTGAACTGGGTTTCCAGGATGCTGGAAATGCCAAACAGCAGGCCGCACGGGGTACGTTTGATCCGGGTTATTTGAATTACAATATTGGTAAACTCATGATTCAAAAATTACGATCGGACTGGTGTGCTGACAAAGGTGGTCGCAAAGCCTGGAAAACATTCCACGACACATATCTTTCCTATGGCGGTCCGCCAATTCCATTGGTTCGAGAAGACATGCTCGGTGCTGCTGATGATGGAAAATTGTTTTAATTAGTAAAACATCAACCCCCGCCAATTAGCAGGGTTTTTTGTTTATAGACATTTAGGACTGGTGGGGTGTAATATTGGTTTCTCAAAGATAATAAAAGGATAATAAGATGAGCAAGATATTACCAATTTTATCAATTCTAATCCTGTTCTCTTGCGATAAGGTGTTGCAAAAGAAACAAATGTATTCCGTTGAAATCACTTCTTGTCTTTTTAAAGATGGTGACTTTAATCGCTCAGAGATCACAGGTAAACCATTACCTGTTTATATGTATGTATACGAGAGTGAATTTCTTATATGGGAAGCGAGATTAGGTAAATATCGGGGGCTCCACAACTATGATAATTCGAGTGTCGAAGATAGAATTGCTCTTATATCATATAATCCCGAATATAAATATCGAATTGAAATACGAGATAAGGCTATTATATCAGATGAAAAGGGACATGTTAAGACATGGGCAAAAGGATTTCCTTTTAAGCCTACATTAGAAAGACTGCGCGTGGGGAATTATGGTTCACAGATTGGATTTAAAAGTGTCGCTCTTAAAACAATGGAGTATCGCCCTAACAAAAGATTAAAGAAATATAGATCTGATTAATGAGGAGGAATTAGATTTTAAATGGGTGATAAGTATTTGGCTAACTACGTCTAATAATCGAGCCCTGCCAACTTGTCCAGCGTAGCGTAGCGAAGATCGATCGGGGTTTTTTGTTTA
>DQOT01000046.1 GCA_015658495.1 Fidelibacterota bacterium
AACAATAAAGATATACCCAAACTTGTTTTCGTACAAACGATTTCCTTTTTCCAACTGTATTAATATGTCTTCCGAAACATCGTTTAATCCATTCTGTTCAGATATAGAGAATTCAGCTGTTCTCTGAAATTTATTTCGAATTGATTCCAGATCACCAATTTTAGGATGATGTTCAAATGCTTCAAGCCAATCTTGATTTGTCAAAGAAAACCATGTTTTTTTTGCTGCATCAAGCAATTCAGTTCTATTGAGGAATGGCCTCAGGTTTGCCATTTTTTCCACCCATATTGAAGAACCGCAGCATACTGTTAATTGTTCCGCTGCTTCATGATACGGTAATGAGTTTAATTCTTGGACTGTCATTTTTTTGAGCGCAAGCCTTTAGTGATCATATTTCTCAGCTAAAAAGATGACCCAACACCCTTAACCTGCTTACACCGCCATCCGGGTAAATATTCAATCGAACATGGGTGTATTGACTTACATAATTTAATTCTATTTGGAAAATATTTTCCATATTGCCCTTAAGTTTGGTTTCAGGAAGAATTTTCTCCCATTTAACATCGCCCAATACGATTGAATCTTCATCTGCACTTGGACAGAAACTCCCCTCTAAAGAAAATGATTCGGGGAAATTCCCTTTGAAATGCGAGGAATCTACTACGATTAATTCTGGTGTACAAGGAGCTCCAAGTTTGAGGATTACCCAATCATACCCAGTATCTCTGCGCCGCCGTGTTTCCCAGCCGTCGCGCATGTCATTTGCGAAACCCGGTTTAATTATATTTTCCATATTACCAAAATGCATATTACTGCAAGCCAGTGGTTTACATCCATTTTCTAAGGCAGCTGCATCAAACAATCCTTGCCATTCAGCGAATTTATCATCTGGCTGTCCGAAAACCTTTAAACGGGCCACGCCACCATCAGGAAAGATTTTGAGGCGCAAGTGAGTGAACACCTTATCGTCATTAATGGTAAACAGGTTTTGTGAATCTCCTTTTAAGCCTGATTGTGTTAGAATCTCAATCCAACCGCACTTTTCACTGATCAATTCATCCATCGATGAATAATACGGAATCTGACATGCATCCACCGATGTTTGGGTAGGATGATTACCAACAAAATGGTTGGTATCAATATCAATTATCTTTATCACACCAGGTTTTCCTAGACGGATAAGGCACCAGTCATGTCCTTTTTTTCGCCGTCTTCGGGTCTCCCATCCATCCATCCATTTACCAAGTTCGGTATACTTATCTGGAATGAATTCCCCACGGCCTTTTTTTAGCAGGTTTTCTTTTGGCGCAAAGCCTTCATCACTGGCCAATAATACACTTCCTCCATTTTCTTCCGAGCTGAGATCGATAAGATTTTCTTTAGTTTTTTTCTGCATCAGAATTCAAAATGGTTTTGCCCAGCGGTCCGTTCATAAATTGACCTCTATCGAATATTGTATTTCCACGAAGGTAAGTTCTTTTTACAATACCAAATAGCTTTTCACCTTCATAGGGCGTTATTTTATTTTTGAAATTGATTATATTGGGTTCCACAACAAACGATTCTTCTGGGTTCCAGCAGACAAGATCAGCATCATAACCGGCTGAAAATTGGCCTTTACAATGGTCTATTCCAATGAATTTAGCTGGATTGCTGCTCATCCAATTTGTCAGATGGCTAAATGATAACCCCTGATCTATGCATTCTGTCCAAATGACCGAAAGGGAAAATTGAAGAGAAGAAATTCCACCCCAGGCTAAATCAAACTTCCCCTCTGACAATTTTTTTAATTCTGATAAACATGGTGAATGGTCAGATGTGATGAAATCTATCGTGCCGGATATCAAGCCTTCCCAAAGTTGTTTTTTGTTTTCTTCATCCCTAATAGGTGGCGCACATTTAAAACGGGTATCACCATCCGTTATTTTTTCGGAAG
>DQOT01000304.1 GCA_015658495.1 Fidelibacterota bacterium
CGCAGCAAGTGGGATTGGAAAAGCTGTTGCAGAAATGTTCATTCAAAAGGGTGCGGCTATTGTGGCGTTGGACATAGATCCCGCCATCTCAGACATATTTCGTGCGCCTAATGCGTTGGGACTTCCCTGTGATTTAACAAAAGAATCTGAAATCAATAAAGCTGTTCAAAAAGCGGTTGAATCCTTTGGGGGAATTGACATTGTTGTGAGTAATGCCGGTATTTTTCCACCAAGCCAAACCCTGGAAGAAATGGACACTGATAATTGGGAAAAATCCATGGCCATTAATTTGTCATCCCATCAAAAAGTAATCAAGGCGACGGCACCCTTTCTAAAACTTGGCATTGACCCCACCATTGTAATGGTTGCTTCTAAAAATTATCCTGCCCCAGGAAAAGGCGCTGGTGCTTATTCTGTTGCAAAGGCCGGTCAAACACAATTAGCACGAATTGCTGCCCTTGAATTAGGCAATGATGGTGTGCGCGTAAATACCGTCCATCCACATGCTGTTTTTGATACCGCTCTATGGACAGATGAAATATTGGAGCAACGGGCAAGTCATTATAACATGACTGTTCAAGAGTATAAAACGAATAATATACTTAAAACAGAAATTCATTCAACAGATGTTGCTGAAATGGTGTGCGCCATGGCTGGGAATGTTTTTAGCAAAACTACTGGTGCGCAAGTCACGATAGATGGTGGAAGTGACCGAACAATTTAGTGTTTGCCCAAAATATATAAAGAACTATGTTGTTTCGGCTTTTATTTGTGAATTATTTTATCTAATTCTCCGGGATTATAAATTCCCTGTTCTGTGATAATGCCTGTAATATATTTTGCAGGCGTAACATCAAATGCGGGGTTTAGAGCAGTGCTACCCTCGTGTGCCACTCGGTGTCCATCCACATCCAATACTTCATTTTGATTTCGCTCTTCGATTGGAATATCATTTCCAGTAGGGCATGTAAAATCAATGGTAGAAATCGGTGCAGCAATATAAACGGGGATTCCATTTTCATGTGCAACAACTGCCTTTTCATATGTTCCAATTTTATTAGCCACATCTCCATTTGCTGCCACACGATCGGTTCCCGTAATCATCATATCCACTTCGCCTCGAGCCATATAAAACCCTGCCGCATTATCCGCAATCACCGCATAAGGAATACCTTCTTCATGTAATTCAAAAGCTGTCAATTTTGCTCCCTGAAGCCTTGGGCGTGTTTCATCTACAAAGATAAAAATATTTTTTCCATTTTTATGAGCAAGTCGCATAGGTGCAAGAGCCGTGCCATAATCAACTGTTGCTAACGCACCTGCATTGCAATGAGTTAAAAGTTTATCTCCATCATTAATAAGTGAGTTGCCATATTCACCAATTTTTCGACATGCTTCAGCCGAGGCATCTACATAAGCCTGTGCGGATTCCATGGCTATTTGTTTCATGGTATGTGGATCAGATTCTGATAAAGTTTTTGCCATTACAAAATCAAGGCCATGTTGCAAATCATAAGCAGTTGGACGCGTTTGAAAAAGAAAATCACGCACATTCTGGATTTCCTGCTTATTTGGAGCAGCCATTTTTTGAATGGCTTGTGCTAACCCAAATGCACCCATAGCCCCAATGGCTGGGGCACCACGAACAATCATTGTACTAATGGATTTCGCTACATCTTCCAGAGTATCAATAGATATTATTTCGAATTCTTCTGGAAGCTTATTTTGTTCGATGGTTTGGATGGTATTTCCTTCCATCCATATGGTTCTATAATTTTTTCCCTTTATTAACATTCTATTCAGAAATTTTTTTCATTAAAAAAATTTGTTTTTATCTAGCACGAACAACTTGCGGATTAAATCCATTTTCTTTTTGGAACCCGGATATACGACTATCACCCTTACAGACACCGTGTTTATCTTCCGAAAGCAGGGCTCCGATTCGACAAATTAATTCCTGTCCGATCGTTTCGATCTGATCTGCCTTTTTTCTCTTATTTCCTGAAATATCAAAAGGGCCGAAAGGTCTTCCAATGTTGATTTTAACCCGGGGTCGCACAAAGCGAAAAAGGTCGTCCCAGGCGGTTTCTGCGCCATAGATGGCCATGGGCACAATGGGGGCTTTTTCTACTGTGGATAGAAATACGGCACCATTTTTCGCCTTTCTTAAGGAATCGGATGTAGATGTGCCTTCCGGGAAGATCCCCAGAATTTCACTGTTTTTTAAAGCTTTTTTTGCTTTCTTAATAGTAGATGGGGCAAGATTCGTCCTATCGATCGGAATAAATCCATAGAGTAAGGGCGCCCACATAAAATACCATTCAATGGTTTGATCGCTGGCTCCCAGAAAATTTATGGGTTTCCGGATCGCATATTTAAAGAAAAATGGATCAATGTAACTGAAATGGTTTGCCGCTACAATGTAGGGCCCCTTTTTCGGGAGATGCCATCGGCCCGTCACTTTGATCTTCGCAATGGTAGCCCCCATAAAAAGAGCTGGATATCCCAGTTTTTTTCGTATCCAAGATGGCCTGGGAGAAAACTTTTTTAAATAATCTGGACCAGCCATAGGGGCGGACGTTCATGTTTATCAAGCGCAGGGAAGGGTTGTCCCCTCCCTGCTTTGTTGATATTTAGAATGGAAGATCGTCCTCTTCCATTGACGCTGGTGCTTTCGGGCGGTCTCCACCTTGATTCGATACGTCGCTACGGCGTCCTAACATTGTGAAATTATCACAACGGATCTCAGTGGTTTTACGTTTGACCTGGTTTTTATCTTCCCATTCACGGGTTTGCAGGCGGCCTTCGATGTAAACCAACTGGCCTTTGTGCATATACTCGTTTGCGGTTTCCGCCATTTTACCGTACATGACCACTCGGTGCCACTCAGCTCGGTCCTGAATTTCTCCATTTTGGTCTTTCCAGGATTCGTTTGTGGCAACATTCAGGTTTGTGACGGCTGTGCCTTGGGGGGTGAAACGACCTTCAGGGTCTTGACCGAGGTTCCCAACCAGGATCACTTTATTGACACTGTTCTTTTGCATAATTCAACTCCATAGTTATGATTGTTACAATTGACAATGCATAGGTTTCAGCCTACGCACGTATTATATACAGCTAAAATAAAATATGATGCAAGAATTTTTTTTAAAATTTATTTAAATGACTAAAAAACAAACCCCGTTGTCTTTCTGGGTGAGATCCTTTTAATTGCAGTTTGTTATTGAATCTGTGTCCATGGGGGTCGAGTAAAGTTGTGCCTACGTTTTGCTATGGCGGGTCAAAATTTTCATTGTTAATTGAAAAGATGCCCTGAACGACATAGACGAGCAGGGTAAACTCCTGTGAATGACTTTGTAGTTTTGGGTAAGCGGTTGCTGAAATAACCAGTTAAAGATAATCCAAAATTGTTATGCTGTATTCAGTATAACTAAGCCCTTTATAATAAAAAGGGGGCCCGGTAATCCGAGCCCCCTTTTAGGTTTTCTTATTTCGAAAAGAACCCTATTTCATCAAAATAAGTTTCTTCACACTGACAAAGTCACCTGCGCGAATCCGGTATATGTAGATACCAG
>DQOT01000037.1 GCA_015658495.1 Fidelibacterota bacterium
GCAGTGAGCATTGAAAAAAGATACATGGAGTAAAAATAGATCAAGGCCAAGGTGATGAGCAGAGCCAAGGGCGCAACGCCGGTCAATCCATTTTCTATATGATTACCAAACCAGGCAATGAAACCCAAATCTTTGAGACCGTTAGCCAAGGTCAGCAATCCACCGAGCCAAATGAGCGCATCCCAGGCCTTATGATTTTTCACCAATTGATCCCATGTTATTGTTTTAGAAAGCAAAATGATCACCAAGCCCAAAAGGGCTACAGTGGTGGTTCCCCAACCGTGGAGAGGTTTTGTTGACCAAAGAGCCAGCATCACACCAAGGGTAGCAGCTGTGATAATCTCCGGGCGAGTCCATGGCCCCAGCCATTGAATATCTTCTTTAATTTTTTCACGGATCGGCTGAATTGAATCGATTGTGGGCGGTGACAGGTAACGCATCAAAAGTGGAAGTCCAGCCAAGCCAATCAAACCGGGAACGATGCCGCCCTTGGCCCAGGTAAGCCAATCAAATTGGATCTGGAAAATGTCCAGTGCTGCTTTAGAAACCAATGGATTTGCTGCCATGCCCGTGAGGAACATAGCCGCAGTAATGAGGTTGGCATGGGCGCCCACAAGGTGCAAATAACGTCCTGCTTTCTCCGGATAGTTTGTTGGTGAAGATCCCAGGGTTCGGGACATGGAATCCACAATGGGCGCCAGGATGCCCCCACCCCGAGCTGTGTTAGATGGAACCACGGGACCCAGTATTAATTCAGAAAGACACAAAGCATATCCCAATCCTGTTATGGTGCGTCCCAAGGCTGATATGCAGAGGAGCGAAATCCGCCGACCCAATCCTGTCTCGATAACAACACCGGCGATCAGGAATGCGATGACCACGAGCCAAGTTGTTGTATCGCTATATCCCATCAGCGCGCTTTTTAAAGGGAGAATGCCCGCCATGACAACAAAAGCCAACCCAGCCAATACACTGGTTGCCATGGGGACAGCCCGCACCATCAATGAGGCAATGACCGTGAGAAATACGACGAACAGGTGGTAAGCATGAGTATCCAATCCCTCGGGCGGACCGAGGAGCCAAAGCAGGAGTCCTGCAAGTACGGGAAAATATCCTTTGAACTTCATATCCTTATTGAAATAATATGTGAATAATAATTTAACATCTACCTAAATTGAGTCCCGGGAAAACCTATGGCTTTTCTTCATCACCTTATTTACCCATTTAAACCTGATTTTTCAGAAAATTTCCGGTATCAAATTTTAACGCATCTTACTAAAAATATTTCCCAATTAAAACGATCCCATCGCATCAATGGCCGCTGGGAGAATTTATATCTTGATCCGGATCATATCCCGGAAGTCAAACAGGTTTTTTCGGCTGCAGCCAAGTATGCAAAAGATATAACTGAAAAACCGCTTATCGTACCACACAAAGGTTTGGGATTTCCGATCAATGAATTCTGGTTCAATGTTGCCAAGCCGGGTGAAAAGACCGGCTGGCACGATCATAAAAAAAATGCAGTCATCTCTGGTGTTTATTACCTGAAAGTACCAAAGTATTCCGGGGATATTCATTTCCGAAAAAAAGAAAAAGAAAGCTGGAAAGAATATTCCATCAATTCCGAACCGGGAAAAATGATTTTATTCAACTCAGTTTTGGAACATTCTGTCTCGAAAAATCAAAGTGCAGATAATCGAATCTCATTAGCATTTAACCTTTATACTTTGCCATTGGAATTAGCACTAGAATCCACAGAATATTCAGCACATAAATTCTTTTCATAATTCATACCAAGGAGAGAGAGTGGATAATACAAATAAACAGTTCATTGGCTTTTTAACCTGATTGCTATTTTGTGCAGGATGTATTGAATACGAAGAAAGCCTCATTATAAAAAAGAATGGATCAGGCACCATCACCATGGCCTATGGCATGCCTCTGGAAATGGTTGAAAATGACAAATCTTTTTCAGCGGAAAAAATAAAAAATGATCTGAGCGGGATTGAAGACGTGACTGTTCTCTCAACAAAAGATTTTGAAAAAGACGAATTAAAATGGGTATCAGCAACTGCCCGGTTTATTTCATTGGAAAGCCTTGGCAATATAAAAAATTAACAACTCCCCGCTTTTGCCGGAGCTATGACATACACCGATAACGGTGACGGTTCATTCACCTTTACCAAAACGTTGGGAGAAGAGCCCAAGGAATCAAAACCGGATCGAGAAAAAGATATGACAATGATGAAAGGGATGGTGGGCGATGTGACCTGGGATTACGAGATCAATTTCCCCATGAATATATTGGATATCCAATCCAATCATGGTAAGGTTGATTTTAAAGGTAAAAAAGTGACTTGGTCGGTTCCATTAGCGGAATTTGTTGGCGGGACCTCAACTTTAACTGTTAAACTTGGAACGGTTGGAAGAATGGAATCGTCACCAAAACGCCAAACAGTGATTTTGAAAAATGGTAAAAGGATATATGGCGAAGTGGTGAATATGACAAAAACACACTGCTTGGTGATAGTTGAAAAAAAACGGGAACGAATTGAACGGGATAATATCAAATCAATTGAATTTTAATCGGAAATCTGAATTCACCCACTTTTAACATTATACATCTTTTTAAAACGATTTCATAAAATGGTGGATATTAACAAAGTGTTAGAATTAGACAACAAAAGTCTCATAAACATTCAACACCTACGGCGTTGATGAGTTTGTAGCGATAGTTGTTATAAATATTTGATTCCTGCGGAGTCGCCTTTATACACGAATCCCTGAGGGATTGAATATCTATAATAAATGCAGAATGAACCCGAACGCCGTAGATGTTCAACAGACTGTGCCGGAATGGACAAAAATTCATCTGTTGTCTTTTGGATATATGAAGCAAATTAAAGAACGACATATTACCTTTTGACATTGTTGGTATTGAATGGACAGAACTGGTAAGATCCACATGAACTCTTTCAGCCAAAACGTGGTAAATTCAGGTGAACAAACGTTACTATTTCTAATGCTGGTTCATTTTTCCATTCATTATGTAAAACTGGAGTATAAATCCAAGCTGATCAAATCCATGAATCGTTTTAGGTCAGGGATGCGTGGGCAACCAGGGCACATCAGCGGCCATATACTCGAGGATGAACATTCCGGAGACCTGATTGGCATGGCCTTGTGGAAATCCAGGGAGGAATGGGAAAGAGGTTTGGATAAGGCTCGGGATGCGGTGAAGGATGATCCGTTTGATATTTGGGAAACAAAAGAACCGGATGTGTTTGTCCTGAATGAAGTTGCCACCGAACCCGATCAATTGTCACGGCTCACTAATTTACTGCCTTTAAAATCGTTGCAGCGTTTTGGA
>DQOT01000208.1 GCA_015658495.1 Fidelibacterota bacterium
AACACTTTAGGTTTAAATAAAAATGGGATGACCTTTTTAAAAAAGGAACTTGATGGCCTTGGCATTGAGCAAGTCCCCTCTGCCGCCAATTTTATTACAACGATCTGGGATTCCGAAGAAACAGTTTCCAAATTGACACGGGATCTATTAGAGAAAGGAGTTATTGTCCGGAAGCTCAGGGGCTTTGGCTGGCCAAATTGTATCCGGATCTCTGTAGGATTGGAATCAGAAAATCAAAAATGTATTGAAAGTTTAAAGGAAATTTTATGAATGAACACCCCTATTCAATTAAAGGGTTTAACCATTGCGAACTGTATGTGAGCAATGCCAAACAAACAGCCCATTATTATCGCACCACGATGGGATTCCAGCCTGTGGCCTATCGTGGATTAGAAACGGGAAACCGGGACAGCGTCAGTTATGTTTTAAATCAGGATCGGATCAATCTGGTCATTACATCTCCCTTGAAAAAGAATACGGAGATCGGCGCTCATATTGATCGCCATGGCGATGGCATGAAAGATGTAGCATTCACGGTGGATGATTCTGAAATGGCCTGGAAAACATCTCTAGAACGGGGCGCAAAAAGCGCCATGGAACCCAAAGAGATCAAAGATGGTGATGGAGAAGCAGTGGTCTCTGCCATTAAAACATTCGGCGATACGATCCATACTTTTGTAGAAAGAAAAAATTATAACGGTTCATTCCTGCCCGGGTTTGAGACCAATGATCTTGGACTCAAATCTGAATCCACGGGGCTGGTACATATTGATCATGTGGTTGGGAATCAGCCCGATGGCGAAATGCAATCTGTCTGTGATTTTTATGAAAAGGTCTTCGGCTGGCACCGTTTCTGGAGTGTGGATGATAAAGATATTAATACAGAATATTCAGCCCTGCGCTCCATTGTCATGGCCAATGATAATGAGATTGTAAAAATGCCAATCAACGAGCCAGCGGATGGACTCAAAAAATCCCAAATTCAGGAATATATCGATTATTATGAAACTGGCGGGGTTCAGCATCTTGCCTTGTCCACGCGGGATATTATTTCTACAGTTCGCATGATGCGGGCCAACGGTGTAGATTTCTTGCCCACACCCAGAATTTACTATGATACGTTGACTGATTGGATTGGCCCCATCGATGAAGATATTGAAACGCTTGCGGAATTGGGCATCCTGGTGGATGTGGATGAGAACGGTTACATGCTCCAGATCTTTACCCAACCCTTGCAAGACCGCCCCACCCTTTTCTTTGAGGTCATCCAGAGAAAGGGCTCTAACAGTTTTGGGAAAGGAAACTTTAAAGCACTATTTGAATCAATTGAACGAGAACAAGATAAAAGAGGAAACCTGTAAATGAAATTTGTGACTTACACGCTGGACGGCGGTGCACAACCGCGATTCGGATTTAAAAAAGATGAATACATTATTGATGTGATTCGTGCAGCCATTTGGGCCAATGAAAAAAACGGTGATTCCAGTTTTCTGGAAATTCCATCCACCTTGAAAAAAGCATTGAAAAATTGGGACACGAACTTTGCGAAATTGAAAAAATTGGATACGGCCTTACGGGAGATAAATATTCAATATCATACCGATGGAGATAAACCTATTGCTGTATTGGAAGAGGATGTTCAGCTATTAGCTCCCGTCCCCAATCCACAATCATTCCGGGATTTTTACGCGTTTGAACAGCACGTTCGCGCCGCCCGGAAACTCCGGGGTGTGGATATGCATCCGGACTGGTTCAAAATTGCTATTTTCTATTTCTCAAATCCTGCGGCACTGTACGGACATGGCGAAGATATCCCTTATCCACGGGGAACAAATGAATTGGATTATGAATTAGAATTCGCAATTATTATCGCCAAGGGCGGTTCTGATATTAATCAGGATGAAGCAGACAAATATATCGCCGGTTACACTATTTGTAATGACTGGTCAGCGAGAGATCTGCAGCGGGAAGAAATGGCCATGAGTCTTGGACCAGCAAAAGGAAAAGATTTTGCATCCAGTTTTGGTCCGTATATGGTGACGCCGGATGAATTAGAAGATGCATGGGATGATGATGGTAAACTCCAACTCCGCATGACCTGTCATGTAAATGGTAAACTCATTTCCGACGGCAACACCAATGACCTGTATCATCCATTCACAAAAATGATTGAACGGGCATCCATGAATGCGCAACTGCTCCCTGGTGATATTTTGGGTTCCGGAACAGTTGGCACCGGCTGCATCCTTGAACTCCGCCCGGAGAATGTGGGTGGATGGATCAAAAAAGGTGATGTGGTCCACATGGAAGTTGAACGATTGGGTGTTTTAGAAAATAAGATTGTGTAAAATCAGACTTAAACACAAAGCGCACAAAGACCACGAAGAAGTTCCTTTGAGAATTCTGTGATCTCTGTGTTTAAATAAAAGGAACGATATGCCTTTTTACCAAAAACGGGGAGAAATCCCAAATAAGCGTCATATCCAATTCCGGGATAATTCCGGGAATCTCTATTGGGAAGAACTGATCAGCCGGGAAGGATTTAGCCACATGTATTCCAATGTGTACCACATTCATCCACCGACTGGTGTGGAAGCTGTGGGACAATTCAAAAAAAAGGAATTAATTGCAACTGACAAAACGCATCGCCATCATCATATCCGCACCGCCAATTTGGATTCTAATGGTGATGCTATTTCATCCCGCATTCCACTTTTCTTTAATTCTGATGTTGTCATCTCCAAAGCTCATGTGAATGAATCCATGGATTCACTTTATAGAAACGGCAATGCGGACGAAGTTCTTTTTATCCATACGGGATCAGGAAAACTCAAATCCAATTTTGGGAATCTGGCGGTAACACCGGGCGACTATGTTGTGATTCCCCGGGGCGTCATTTGGCAAATCGATGTAAAAGAAGACATGCAAATTCTCGTAACCGAATCTTCCACCCCCATCGAAACTCCCACACGATACAGAAATAAATTTGGACAACTCCTAGAACATTCCCCTTTTTCAGAGCGAGATATTCGCACGCCGGACTTTGTTGGACCCGTGGATGATTCACCCATTGACGTGGAAGTGAAACTCCACCAGGGAATCCAGATCTACGGTTATCAACACCATCCCTTTGATCTGGTGGGCTGGGACGGCTATTACTTCCCCTACATTTTCAACATTAATGATTTCATGCCTATCACCGGCAAGATCCACCAACCACCACCGGTGCATCAAACATTCCAAGCCCACGGATTTGTGATTTGTTCATTTGTACCAAGATTGTTTGATTATCATGATGAATCTGTACCGGCGCCCTATGCCCACAGCAATGTGGATTCCGATGAAATTATTTATTACGCTGAAGGCGAATTTATGAGTCGGAAAGACATTGAGTCGGAATCAGTCTCCTATCATCCTATGGGATTACCCCATGGCCCCCAACCGGGTAAAATCGAAGAATCACTAGGTGCCAAAGAAACCAATGAATTGGCAGTCATGATTGATACATTCAAACCCTTGAACATGACCGAAGCGGCCTTGACGGTGGATGATGAAGATTACCCCTATTCGTGGATTGAATCATGATCTTTGATCCAAATAAAATTCCGTTTCAGGAAACCCATAAACTCATGATCGGGTCCATTGTTCCCCGACCCATTGCCTTTGTGTCCACCCGTTCCAAAGATGGAAAACATAATGTGGCCCCATTCTCTTATTTTAATGGCGTTTGCTCCAAACCACCCACCATCATGTTTGCTCCGGGGCGGCGAGGCTGGGACGGCGAAGAAAAGGATACGCTTATTAACATCCGGGATACGGAGGAATTTGTTGTGAATATTGTATCCGAACCTTTTGGAGAGAAGATGGTCATGTGTTCCACTGATTTTGATTTTGGCGTGGATGAATTTGAAGTAGCCGGACTTACACCAGTAGCCTCCCAAAAGATTGCGCCACCACGGGTTGGGGAAGCCAAAGTCAGCTTTGAATGTAAACTGAACCGGATCGTAGAAATTGGCGATGGGTCTGCTGGCAGTGGATTTGTGGTGATCGGCACTATTGTCCTCTTTCATATTGATGATAATGTGTATGACAATGGGAGAATATTATTGGATAAACTTCAGCCTTTGGGAAGATTGGCCGGGAACTGGTACACACGGACAACTGATACCTTGAAAATTATTCGGAAGATTAAGCCGGATAAATAATTTTTATGTCACCCCGAGTTCAACGAAGGGTAAACACATGCTTCCCCGCCTGCACGCCCCGGCGCATAAACCGGTCGGGCAGAGATAAACTCAGAATGACAGAATCAAAATATGAATCCAGACCTTAAAAAAAGAATCTACCAAGCCCAATGCATCGGGAATGTTGAACCCATCGAATATATGATTCCCTATCCCAGCACACGCTCCCTCATTGAGGGACAAAATATCAAATTCGCTGAACAGGTCATCTTTGAAAAGTCCAGTATTACCAACCTGAATTTTTATGAACTGGTTCAACAAACAGCTCACTGGTTAGATAGTATCGGGCTCAAACCCAAAGAGCGAATCATTCTATCTGAATTGGAATTCCCCCAAACGGAGGTCCTGCTTTTTGGGATTTGGCATTTAGGCGCTATTGCGGTCATTCCTGCAAATGAATCTTTAGATTCTGTAAAAACAATTTGTGAAACAAATCTTATGGTTAAAAAAGGGAGTGATCTTTTTGAGGCCATCAAGGATTACCCAACATCCTTCAACCCAAAATACAAACCACTTTTGGATGATGAAGCGTTGGTCACTTTTGAGAAAGGCGTGGGAATTCGGCTCTCCCATTATAATTTATTGGTCAATACAAATAGTGTTCAGAAGGCTATCGATCTGCGAAGCAGAACTCGGTTTTCTTGTGATCTGAAACCAAAGTCATCTGCCTGGGCTGTTTTGAAAGCGATACTTCCCATTTATTGTGGATGCATTTATGATGAAGAGAATCCTGAAATAAGGATCAGTGATTCCAACGGCGATTTTATTTTAAGAAATGACTTGGAAAACCTGTCTGAATTTGGAGAAAATGAATTAGCGATCTGCCCGGAGAATGCAGCCATTTTAATAAAGGGACGGAAACCGCTTCACCTCACAGAATTACATGTCAAAGAAAAAGGATTGGAGATTCACGGCCATTCAGTCATGATGGGATATTTGGATGATGAACTGAATGAGAAAAGGTTTTACGACCATGCTCTTCATTTAAATATTTAAACACCGAGAACACAAAGGACTCCAAGGAAAATTTTTGTGATCTCAGTATCCTTTGTGTTTAGCTGATATCTGCTAACACTTCCTGTGCGTGTTCTTTCGGTTTCACTTTTTCATACGCCTTTTCAATTATTCCATTTTCATCGATCAAATAGGAGTACCGGAAAATGCCTTCATATTCCTTACCCATAAATTTCTTTTTACCCCAAGCTTCGTAAGTTTTGATGATCGTCTTTTCGGGGTCCGATAATACCGGATATTGAAATCCCTGTTTCTCGCAAAAGTTATTTTGGGCTTTCACCGAATCTGCACTCATGCCAAGAATGACTGTATTTTTATTTTGAAAATTTTGAAACTCATCCCGGAGCTTCTGACCTTCAATCGTTCAGCCCGGTGTGCTGGCTTTTGGATAAAACCAGAGTAATACTTTTTGCCCTTCAAAATCACTTAGACTCATAGAATTCCCATCCTGATCATCAAGTGTAAATGCCGGTGCTTTTGTTCCTTCTTTTAACATAATATCTCCTTTTCTAAACATACCGTACACAAAGTACTCAAAGAAATTACTTCGTGATTTTCGTGTACTTGGTGTTAAAGTTTAATCTCAGACCATTTGATGCGGTCGTCGTTTGAATTCAGCATATCAAAAACAGAAGTGATTCCCTCTTTCTGTCCTTTCCAAATTAAAGTGTCTCTTGCTGTTTCAAAATTCACCCACTTGAATTCACAATGTTCTTCTGATATAGTTACATCTTCCCGATCCACTTCAATTCCAAAAACGGGTACGAGATTGATTCTGTCTCCATGGACTTCATAAAATTTGCTCACATGATCTGCCACAAACATACGCACAGGATCAAAGCCTGTTTCTTCTTTTAATTCCCGGATGGCTGCTTCCGAAGCGGTTTCTCCCTCTTCGATCTTCCCGGCCACACCCTGCCAAAGATGCTCATACATTTTGGTCTTGGCTCTTTTCAGGAGTAAAAATTTCAATCCATCTTCCGTTTGGCGAAAAATATATGCATCAATAACTCTTACTAGGATATCAACCATTACATTCCCTTTTGATTTTCCATATCACTTAGTAATGATTTGGACCAATGATCAAAATTTCCTTCATTAATCTTTTCTCGCATTTGTTTCATTAAATCTAAATAATAAGCCAAATTCAAT
>DQOT01000269.1 GCA_015658495.1 Fidelibacterota bacterium
GAATGTGAAAGATTGAAAAAACGAATGGATGAAAAGGATGGTGTGAATATTTTCTTGAGCGAAGGTGCGGGACTGGAGACCATCGTCCGCGAAATGGAATCAAACGGAGAAGAAGTACCGCGGGATGCCTTTGGCCATGTACGGTTGGATGAGATCAATCCAGGACAATGGTTTGCAAAACAGTTCGCAAAAGCACTGGATGCAGAAAAAGTTCTGGTTCAGAAAAGTGGATACTTTGCACGATCAGCAAAAGCGAATGAACAAGACCTGGAATTGATCAAGCAATCCGCATTTTTCGGGGCGGAAAAAGCCATCACTGGAGAAAGCGGTGTGGCTGGACTGGATGATGATCATGGACAAGAATTAAGATTGATTGATTTTGAACGCATTAAAGGTGGGAAACCATTTGATGTGAATACGGATTGGTATCAATCCATGCTAAAAGAAATTGGACAATAATTATTAAATAAATGGAGATAAAATGAGTTGGAATAGTTTACCAGAAATAGCAAATACCATGGTGGAAAAAGGCCGTGGAATTTTGGCGGCAGACGAAAGTACACCTACCTGTACAAAACGGTTTGATTCGATCGGTGTTGACAGCACAGAAGCCAATCGGAATGCCTACCGGGATATGCTTTTTACCACATCAGGTATGGAAGAATTCATAAGCGGTGTGATACTATTTGATGAAACAATTCGTCAATCAACTGTGAAAGACGGGACACCATTTCCCGAATATTTAACCAATCTAAATGTAATCCCCGGAATCAAAGTTGACAAAGGCGCCCATCCCTTGCCCGGTACTGAAGGTGAAAAGGTCACAGAAGGATTGGATGGTTTGGATGCACGGTTAAAAGAGTATTTTGAATTGGGCGCACGGTTTGCAAAATGGCGTGCCGTGATCACCATCAGTGAAACCGAGCCTAGCAGTACCTGTGTGGCAGCGAATGCTCATGCCCTGGCACGATATGCGGCACTATGCCAGGAAAATGGAATCGTTCCCATTGTTGAACCGGAAATTCTCATGGATGGAAGCCATACCATTGAAGATAGTTTTGTTGTGACCGAAGAAGTGCTTCATTCCGTTTTCTATGAACTCTATGGACAGAATGTCCTTTTGGAAGGTATGATTTTAAAACCGAATATGGTCCTGTCTGGGTATAAATGTTCAGAGCAAGCATCCATTGACGAAGTGGCAGAAATGACTGTCACTGTGCTGAAACGCTGTGTCCCCTCTGCTGTCCCGGGAATTGCATTTTTATCCGGCGGACAAAGTAATGAAAATGCCACAGCACGCCTGAATTTCATGAATAAGATTCTGGGTAACCATAGTCCATGGAATTTGACTTATTCCTATGGCAGAGCTTTACAAGCTCCGTCCCTGAATGCGTGGCGTGGAAAGGAAGAAAATGTTCCAGTTGCCCAAGATGCGTTTTACAAGCGGGCGAAACTGAATAGCCTGGCAACCAAAGGCGACTATTCATCAGACATGGAATAAAACTATGTTAGTTTTTCTTATTAGAGGCTCCGAATGGAGCCTTTTTTATTTTAGATAGACCATTTTGATGACTTGAATTTTTCCACCACCTGAAAGCTGTGCGAAAAAGACACCACTGGGAAGATGACTGGCGTCCCATTGAATTTGATGTTTTCCCGGATTTAGGTGTTCCCGGATCAATGTTTTTACCAAACGACCATTTATATCCACTATTTGCAAAGACGTATTGTTCTGACTTGTTGAGTTCTTTATGTTAAATAATAAGGTCGTAGTTGGATTAAACGGATTGGGAAAATTTTGGTGTAGTATAAAATCAGTTGGGAAATCCTGATTATCTCCAATGCCCACAACCGGTTCCTCGGTTGCTCCTTCATCGATCCACAATGAAATCAAATCAATGGTATCATCACTTAATGGACCCGACGGCGGCATAGCACTTCCAAACCCTGCAGTACCGCGTAATTTTTGAACAAGAATCGATCCTTCGCCGTCCCCGGGGATAACCACGGGACCATGATTACTGGTCCCCGCCATCAACTGGGCATAGGATGTTAAATATAAACCGCCAGATCCAGTCCCATGACAGGAAGCTGTGGCACATCTTTCATCAAAAACGGGCTGGATCGAATTGTTGTAATCCACCTGTGCGAACACAAGGATTGGAAAAATAAAGAAGAAGTAGGAAACTTTCATTTTAATAGACTCAATCTGTTTTTAAACCTATTATCAATTTATTTTGGTTTCCAATTTTTAAAAGGGTTTATTGCCAAATTCATATTATAATATCGTTCGTGGGATGTGACTTCTTCGCCAACCCAATCGGGTCGTTCAAATTGTTCAACCTCTGCTTCTAATTCAATTTCCGCAACAACCAACCCTGTATTGTCGCCATGGAATTCATCCACTTCCCAGGTGTGTCCATGGTTTTCAACATAATGTCTGGTTTTATCAATCATGGTAGTTTTGCAAAAATGTTTCAGGAGTTCTTCAGCGTCTTCTTTTGAAATAGGGAAATCAAATTCCAGCCGAGAGATGCCAATATTATTTCCCTTTACGGTTAGAAAATAGTCGTCCCCTTTTTCTCGAACCCGGATCACCTGTTTTTGGTCATTTACAATATAACCCTGTCGGATTCGGAGTGACTTCTTCGCCAGGTGAAATGGTTTTTCTTTCACCAAAAACTTTCGTTCAATTTCAATGGCCATTATTTGTCCTGATAATTATGAATAATAAAAATAGAAATGAAATTACCATCCCGGGATAAAAGGGCTCAATTCCCATAAAGGGTTGCCCACTTAATTGTGAAATACCAAACCATCCCAGGGAGACGCCAACCGGTGTTACGATCCACAGGCTTGCCAATCGTTCAGAAAGTGATATTTTTTCATTCCATAATGTAATGACAAAAGGAAGAATTAATCCTGGAATGAGTACGGACCCAATGATATAAAAAAGGCCAACCACTGATGGAACTGCGAATGCAAGAAAGAGTGACAGAAATGAAATAATAACCAATCCCTTCCGCACCAAGGGAACCGGATTAGAATTTGTTTGGGGTCGCTGAATTCGCCAAAGAATATCGCGTCCAAATGTAATAGCGCTGATTAAACTTAAGGAATCAATGGTGGACATAATGGTTGCCAAAATTCCAGTGATAAATAGTCCGAAAATGCCAATTGGTAAAATATGAGTCCCTAACAAAGGGAATGAAAGTAACGGTTGATCGGTTTGGATCAACGCCACGGCATAGAGTCCGCTTAATACTGTAAGACAATCAAAAACAGCCCAGAATCCGATGGAAATCAGGAGACCCTTCTTAGCTGTTTCGGGTGATTTTGCAGCAGCGCATCGTTGGTAGAATCCCGGATCAACGAAAGTCCAGGCTGCAATAAAAAACCAAACCAAAACATATTGGGCTGTATTCCCGCCTAATGGATCCAAATGCGATTCTGGGATGGAATTTATCAAAACAGCAGGTGACCCAAATTCATTCCATGAAAATCCAATCAATAGGAAGAATCCGACAAACATCAAAATAAACTGAAGAATATCTGTTTTCACCACCGCGGAAAATCCACCGTTCCATACATAGATCACGCTGAAAATGGTTGAGATTAATAATGCAACGCCAAGGGTAATTCCGAAAAGAAATTGAAGTAAAATTCCCATACTTAATATATAAGGAGCTGGGCTCGCCAAAAAAGTGATGAATAATGCAGAAATAATCCCTGCGTTTTCGCCGTAAGTTGATCGGAAATGATCCGGAATGGAAAGGAATTTTTTTTCTCTAATTTTGGGTGCAATCCAAATTGCATACCCTAAAGCGAATCCATAATAAGGTAGTGCAAAAATGAGCCAGGTTTGGATTCCATATAGAAATGTGTTCTCACCCACACCCAAAATAGCGCCGTACCATGTGGTGACCAAAGTTGCTACAAATCCACCGAGACTTAATCGACGACCACTTAAAATAAATTCTTCCTGTGACGCCGATTGATCTTTCAGCCGGAATATTCCGATCCAGATCAGTCCGGCAGCATAGGCGGCAAGAATCGCCCAATCAAGAAAATGGAAATGACTCATTCAGTGTAATTCAAAAAAACCCAAACTGGTCCAGTTGTTTGAATGGAAAAATGGTCACCTATAACCGAATTTCTTGTGCCGAAAGAAGGCGGTTCTAAAATTGATTTATTGATGGGATATTTTAATCCATCAGCGTTGACTTCGACATTATCTTTTGCAGGAATAATCGAAATAGTTTGCCCGGGAAATGAGCCAATCTTGGCATCTCCTTTTACACATTTAATTTTAGAATAATTTGAGTAAAAGATAAGTTTCATTTTTTTGTAATAGGATACCACCGTCCAAAGGGCGGCCATATTGTGGTCATCTTGTTCACCGGAACATCCAACCAGGGATAATTCAGTGATCCCATTTTCACAACACCAATCCAGACTTTTTTCCAGATCGGTCTTGGATTGATCCATTAAATTGATTAATTCACAATTATAACTTTCGCGAGCAAATGAGAGAGAATCCATATCACCTAAAATGAGATTAGGGTGAAGTCCGAGATCTACAAGTTTATCTGCACCACCATCGATACACAGGATCGTTCCGGCGCTTTTGAGAATTTTGATGGGAATGTTATGGATCGGGATTTCACCATTCCCGAATAAAACAAAAGGACCTTTGAGTTGTGAAATGTATAATGGCATGGTGAAAATTACAAAATGAAGAATGAGTGTAGTACGGATTCCATTCAAGAGTATAATCCTGTAAATTTTTAATCTTTATTGCCATGAATATCAGAGATTTCTCAAGACGACTATTTGATTTCGATGCTCACTACCCGCGGACAATTATTGCGGGTGTGATCTTTATTACTGTCATCCTTGGGTGGAAGGTCTTTAACCTGGAACTGGATCCGGGATTAAAATCCATGCTTCCCAGGGATCATAAGATTGTTCATTCTATGGAAAAAGTGGATGAATTATTCTCGGGAAGTGATATTATCATAGTGGCAGTTGAATCAGACAGCCTTTTTTCTTTTTCCACACTCCAAAAATTATCCGCTTTCCAGGATTCATTGGAATCCATTGAACTGATCGGTAAGGTTACATCTATTTTTACCCAAAAACACATTTTACCGGAAGAGGATGGTTTTGTAATCGAACCCTTGTTGGTGGACATCCCTGATGATTCTGCCGGTCAAAGTGAATTGATATCTAAACTGAAGCAATCAGGAATAGTTGGGAATTTGGTTTCGAATGATTTTAATAAGTTGTGTTTCATCGGCCAAATCACATCTTCCTTTGAATATGATGAATTTGAGTTCCGGAAAAGAGTATTTGAACTGGTGAACCGGTTCAGTTCCCCGGAGCACTTCTATGTCGCCAGTCTGCCCATCACAAGGGCCACTGTAATTGAATATATGCAGCGGGATTTACGGGTTTTTACACCCATTGCTCTGGGGTTAGGAATTTTGCTCTTAATGATTTTTTTTAGAAGTTGGACTGGTGTTTTCCTGCCCTTTTTCGTGGTGGGATTCTCAATTCTTTGGACCTTTGGGATCATGGGATGGTTGGATATGTCCGTGGCTTTCATTGGCACATTAATCCCAATTATGCTTATCGCTATTGCGAATAACTATGGTATTCATATTATCTCCCATTATTATGAATTCTCTATATTAGATCCGGAAGCCACTCGAGGGAGTATCTTACGTAAAACCATCCGCAAATTGGGTGTTCCAATATTTCTGGCAGGTCTGACAACTATGATCAGTTTCTTAAGTCTTTTATTCCATGTTTTGCCGCGAGCCCGGGAAATGGGTTTGTTGATCTCTTTCGGAATCTTGGTGGCATTCCTGTTAAGTATTCTCCTGATCCCCGCTGTTTTGGTTCTCGTGCCACGCCCAACTTATTTAAACAAAAAAGACAGTTTTTCAGGGATTAATAAATTTTTAGTGGGAATGGGCCGGGCATTTACCAAATTCAGGATTCCTGTTCTGATACTTTTATTTTCAGTGGGTGTTTGGTTATCTATGGGCATCAATGATTTAAAAGTGGATACGAACCCAGTTCATTATTTTCCTAACGATTCCAGATTACGAGTCGCCAATACCAAGATCAATGAGGCGTTCGGTGGCTCGACACAAATGCATATCCTGGTGGAAGGCGACATCTTTGATCCTGAAACTTTGCACAATATTGAGATGCTCACAGACCATATCAAGGAAACACACGAGATTGTAACCAAGTCCTATTCCATTGTGGATGTAATAAAGAAAATGAATGCCGGGTTTAATGGTGGCGATCCTGCCTATGAAATTATTCCCGATGATCGCGAACTGATTTCACAATACATGTTTTTGTATTCCATAACAGGGGATGGCGATGATTTTGATTTGATTCTGGATGACATCGAAGAGCCTTCTTTTACCCAGGTTTTTTTAAGACTCAAAGAAGTACAAACATTCACCATCGCTGAGATTGTGGATGATACAGAACAGTTTATTCAAGCTAACTTCTATGATGAATCACCCATGGAACTCACGGGTGGTGCAGCATTACTGGGCGTTTTGACCCGAATGGTTTTACGTGGGCAATTGATAAGTCTTTGTTTTTCCATTTTAATTATTTTATTTATTATGACACTCGTCTTTCGGTCCATAACAGGTGGACTTTTAGCCACGCTTCCCATGGTAGCTTCCGTGGTTATGATGTTTGGACTCATGGGATATTTGGATATTCCCTTAAACATGACAACATCAATGTTAACGGGAATTTTGGTGGGTGTTGGTGTGGATTATACCGTCCACTTTTTATGGCATTTGAGAGATCATATCCGGGAAGGCGATTCATTGGATGATGCCATTGCCAATACATTACTGATTTCTGGGAAGGGCATTCTTTTTAACGGATTGTCCGTTATTGTTGGATTTTCTGCCCTGCTTTTTTCAGTCTTTGTTCCGGTGCAAATATTTGGCATTTTAGTCATGGGATCCATCTCATTCTGTTTATTTGGCGCATTGGCTACCTTACCTGCCCTCACCAGTTTAATAAATCCTAAATTCTTATATCGATGAAAACAGAACAAAAAGATAAATCCTTGAGTAGCATGTTATTACTCCTTTCAGGATTTCTCATGGTCTATGGTATTGGATCCGCAGGGTTTGAGAATCCCATTGAATGGAGTTCTTTCCCCGAATATTTCTCTCATTTTATCGATACTTATTTGGATTTTATCCTGATTGGATACGTTTTTATTTGTCTCCAGGTCGCAGGGTATTATGAATTGAAATATCGCCAGGATTATTTGACTATATCACTGGTTAGTATTCTTTTCACGCCTCTTTCATTATTTTTTATTAAACCCCATGAAAACGAACCTGAATAAACAATTCTTCATTTTCATTTTTCTTTTATCTTCCGCAATCGCTCAGGATCTGTCTGCATTGGAAATCATGGGAAGAGTTTTAGGATCTCCGAAACCAAAGTCGTCCATTACAGATATTAAATTAGAAATTGTTCGCGTGAAACGTGGGAAAGAAAAAGTGAAAGTGCGTGAATTCACACGGTATCAGAAAAACTATGATACAGGAAAATATAAATCTAAATCACTGGCAAGATTTAAAAAACCGTTAACGGTGAAAGGAACGGGTTTATTGAGTTGGGTGCACCGGAATGGGAAAACAGATCAATGGTTTTTCCTACCTAAACTCCAAACAGCCAAACGGGTGAAAGCGAAAGAAAAAGGCAAATCCTTCATGGGGACAGATTTCATTTATGAAGACTTGGAAAGCAGGAAAACAGGGCAGGATTCTCTGAGGCTTATTGGCACAGAATTCATAAGGGGCCAACTATGCAAGGTTATTATGGCGTGGCCCAAAACGGAGAGTGTCTATCATTCACGAAAAATTTGGGTGAATACCCAAAATTGGAAAATTCGGAAAATTGAGTTTTATTCTGAAGAATCGCACTTAGAAAAAACACTGACTATTTCTAACTTCATTGAGAAAA
>DQOT01000092.1 GCA_015658495.1 Fidelibacterota bacterium
ATCGGGCGAAAAACAGCTCAACGGCTGGCATTCCATCTTTTAAAAACGGAAAAAGAATCCGTTTATAGACTTTCTGATGCTGTGAAAGATGTGAAGATTAAAGTTCGGGAATGCTCTGTGTGCGGCGGTATTACGGAGGGGGACCCTTGTGTGATCTGCATGGACCCTAAGCGGGATGATACAATCCTTTGCATTGTAGAGGATGCAGCGGATATTTATGCATTCGAACGAACCAATAGTTTCAAAGGAAAATACCATGTATTGGGTGGTGCTTTATCGCCATTGGATGGTATCGGACCGGACGAACTGAATATAGGGAATCTCTTGGATAGAATTCAATCTGGAATGGAAATTGTGATCGCCACAAATCCCAGTGTGGAAGGGGAAACAACTGCCCTTTATCTTGCCAAATTCCTGGCAGAAAAAGATGTAAAAGTCACCCGGCTTGCACGGGGTTTACCTGTGGGTGGGCATCTGGAATATACCGATGAAGCAACGCTGATTCGTGCCATGGAGGGTCGGACATCAATTTAACACTGCCCAATATTCTGACGATCTTCAGGATCCTGCTGACCCCTGTTTTCATCTTATGTTTATTTTGGGAACATCCCTGGGGCCATCCTGCGGCATTGGTTATTTTTATTATTGCTAGCATTACCGATGCCTATGATGGCTATTACGCCCGGAAATATGACCAGATCACACGGGAAGGTAAATTTCTTGATCCACTGGCAGATAAAATATTGGTTTCATCCGCATTCATCTCATTTGCATTAATGGGAATTATTGAATTCTGGATGGTGGGCCTCATTATTTTTCGCGATCTGTTTGTAACAGGTCTTCGGATGACCATGGAAAGAAAAGGCTTGTCTCTGGTTACGTCCACCATTGCCAAGGCAAAAACGGCCACCCAAATGGGAATTATCTGTTTTATCCTGACCGTTCTCGGTTTGAAAGGACTTTCATTGGCCTGGACCATGCCCATGCTGGACATTATTCGGGAATACCGATTGGTTTATAATCTGACACTTGTGGTGACCATTTTCACCATTGTAACCGGAATTACCTACCTATTTTCCAATAGAAATGGCATCCAGGAGTTCCTGGAAAAAGAATGAACCTGCGCTTTAAAGCTGCCGAATTCATCGGAACGGTGGCCTATGTAGGTCGTTTGCCCATAGCACCGGGAACCTGGGGTAGTCTAGCAGCTCTGTTTGCATGGTATATCCTAAAACCATCCATAAGCGATCCATTATTTCTTTTGATCAATGGCGCCATATTTTTTATTGGTATTGCTGCATCTGATATTTTAATTGAAGCATGGGATGATACTGACCCCAAAGCTGTGGTTGTAGATGAATGGGTTGGGATGTGGATTGCCCTCTATTTGGTTCCTCATGATATATTCTGGGGATTTGTGGCATTTTTTCTTTTCCGTATTTTTGATATTTTAAAACCGGGACCTGTGCAATATTTTGATGATATTCATTCTGCTATAGGCGTCATGATGGATGATGTAGTGGCGGGGATTCTTGCTTTACTCGTTACACAAAGTCTCCTGTTTAACTTTATATGAAAATTGCCATTTTGTCCATTGGAAATGAGCTTCTTTCCGGAGATACGATTAATACCAATGCAGGTTGGATGGGCAGAATACTCACAGAGATAGGATGTGATATATGTCAACATATCACCGTTCCCGATAAAAAAATTCCTATTTCTAATGCATTGAATCAACTCATCGATCTCAACCCGGATTTTATTATTTGTACCGGTGGATTGGGTCCCACCGAAGATGATATTACTCGACAGACATTATTCGATTTTGTGGGAACCGAATCAAAATTTGATGAAGATTATTGGCAAAACCTGACCGAAAGATTTAAACGATTTGGAATCCAAATACCGGAATCCAATCGAAACCAGGCCTTGGTTCCCGTGGACGGAAATGTGATTCAAAATCCAGTAGGGTCCGCCCGTGGATCCAAATTTAAAATGAAAGACACAACTTTGATCTCTCTCCCCGGCGTCCCGGCCGAAATGAAAGCCATGATGACAGAATCAATTATTCCGATGATTCAAGAAAAGGGATTAATACCAAAATGTATTCGTACTCTGCGCACGACCGGGATTCCAGAATCTGCATTGATTGAAAAAATAGCTCCAGTTATCGAAAAAGACCATGGCTGTGACATTGGCTATTATCCATCCCTTTTCGGGGTTGATGTCCGCATCTCCCATGCTGACCTGCAACCTGTAGATTCACTTTCGAAAGATCTTTATGGAATTCTTGGTGTCTCAATTTATAGTGAAGGAAAAGAATCCATCGAAGAAGTCATTGTTCAATTAGGAAAAGAAAAAAATAAAACTATTTCCACTGCGGAATCTTGTACCGGGGGATTGGTCGGGCATCGGCTCACTGAAATCCCGGGCAGTTCTGATGTTTACAAGGGTGGACTTGTTGTTTACAGCAATGAATCTAAAATAGAAATGGTGGGGGTCGGAAAAGGCACACTGGAAGGACATGGCGCTGTAAGTGCAGAAACTGCAGAATCTATGGCATACAATGTGAAAAATAAATTTGTGTCTGATTACGGTATTTCTGTTACGGGTATAGCTGGTCCAACAGGAGGGACAAAAGAAAAACCGGTTGGACTCGTTTATATTGGATTGGCGAAAAATGATGGTGTAAAAGTCAAAGAATTCCGTTTCGGAAACAACCGAAAAAGAAATAAACTTCGCAGCAGCCAAGTGGCACTTAATTGGTTAAGACTATCCCTATTAAATGACTGAAAAATTATTACGAACCTTTCTCGCTGTTCCTGTTCCCAGGGATGTTAGTTCTAAAAAAAATATGCTCTATTCCACTTTAGAAAATGTGGATGGTGATATCAATTGGGTTAAAAATGCTCAACTTCATTTAACAATGAAATTTCTAGGCCATACACCAGAATCAGCAATCATTGATGTGATCGATCACGTTGA
>DQOT01000052.1 GCA_015658495.1 Fidelibacterota bacterium
ACCGGGAATCTAATCTTGCCCAAGCCACCATGGCATTAACCATAAATTTTGATATTTCGGATATCGAATCATCATCCTATTACGAAACCGCACCCTTGTACAATGTGGATCAACCAGATTTCCTTAACTCTGTGGTCAAATGTACAACCAGCTTAAAACCATTCGATTTTTTAGATGTGTGCAAACGGATCGAAAAAATGCTGGGGCGTTCAGAGATAAGAGAAAAAAATGCACCACGGATCATTGATATTGATATTTTATTTCACGGTGATGCCGTTTTGGAAACGGATGAATTGATCCTTCCCCATCCCATGTTGGGCGTAAGAAGATTTGTATTAATACCATTTGCCGAATTAGAACCTGATTTTAAAATTCCCCATTCAAGAATCACCATTAATGATCTGCTTGATCATTGTATAGACAGATCAAATGTGACACGCCACCGCATGGAGACACAAGCTTGAGAAATTTATATTATATTGCAATCGAAGGACCCATAGGGGTAGGAAAGACCAGTCTCGCTAACATGATGTCCAAAGAACTGGGCGCCCGGCTTGTGCTGGAAGCATTCGAAGAAAATCCCTTTTTACCGGATTTTTACAAGGATCCGGAGCGATACGCATTCCAAACACAGTTATTTTTTTTATTGCAGCGCTACCGCCAACAGCAGGAACTCCGACAGGTGGATATGTTCCAGAATTTGCTCATCACCGATTACATGTTTGTAAAGGATCGCCTGTTCGCATCCCTGAACCTGAGTGAGAAAGAAATGCACCTTTATGACACAGTAGCAAATCTGCTGGAACGGAATATCATTAAGCCGGATATGGTGATCTATCTCCAGGCGGACACGGACACACTTATGAAGAATATCGCCCAGCGAGGCAGGGAAATGGAAACAGAGATCACTTACGAATACATTGATGCTTTGAGCCAGGTTTATACGGAATATTTTTTCCGGTACCAGGATACGCCACTTGTGATCATCAACACAAACAATATTGATTTTGTTCATAATGAAGATGACCTGAAAGAGGTGATCAACTATATACGTCAGCCGGTTTCAGGGACAAAATTTTTCAATCCTGTTTCGGAATTCTGATGTTAAAATGGCTACTTTTAGGATTCATAGGGTACATGCTTTACAAATCAGCAGGGCCATTACTCTCACTTTTCAAATTCAACCAATCCATCAAACTTAAAAAACGCAAAACGGATATTCGTTCTAAAGTTCAAAAAATGGATATCCAGGATGCCGAATTCGAGGATAAATCAGAATGAATACCCTAAAAAAGTTCTTAACCAATGAAGAACTATTCGACGGCGGCAAGGATTGGGCTTTACTCATATTACGGGTGATTCCATCTTTTTATTTATTCTTTTACCATGGAATGGGGAAGATCACCGCAGGAACCGATACTTGGGAATCACTGGGCGCTGCAGCGCTGTCATTGATCGGTATTTCATTTGGACATGTCATTTTCGGGTTTCTAGCAGCATTGAGTGAAGGGGTACTCACTTGGTTCGTCCTGCTTGGACTCAAAACACGGCTTGCTTCATTTTTTATCATGATGACCATGTTTTTTGCAGGATCGTACCATCTATCCAAGGGTGAAGGTCCTGAATTAGCCTTTATATATTTTGCCGTTTATTTTACATTATTTTTACGAGGGCCTGGGAATTTCAGTCTGGATGCAAACTTTGAATCATGAAAGCAGTCCTAATTCATGAACATGGTGGAGTAGGTGTCCTAAAATGGCAGGATGCCCCAGAACCGGAATTATCCGCAGGACAGGTCCTTGTTGATGTAAAAGCAACATCCTTGAATCATCTCGATATCTGGGTTCGAAACGGGATTCCCGGTGTGCCATTGCCGTTGATTTCTGGCACCGATGCTGCGGGAATAATTTCTGCAGTTGGCGATTATGTTGATGAAAACAGGATCGGTGAAAGGGTCATGATCCAACCGCTGATTTATTGTGGGAATTGTAATTCATGTAATTCCGGAAAAGAAAACTTCTGCGAATCTATGGGCATTATGGGAGAGAGCTCCCAAGGTGTAAACGCTGAACAGATTAACGTAGATGAGTCCCGCGCCATTCCATTTCCAGATCATTTGAGTTTTGATGAAGGAGCGTCCTTTGCACTTGTAGCCCAAACGTCCTATCAAATGCTGGTGAATCGGGCGAATCTTGAATCAGGTGAAACTGTTTTGATTTGGGGTGCCAGTTCCGGTGTGGGCAGTATGGCTATCCAGATCACAAAAGCATTGGGCGCCACCGTCATTGCTATGGCCGGTACAGATGAAAAATGTGCAAAAGCCAAATCACTTGGCGCCGATCATGTATTGAATTACAAAACGGTTGATATTTTAGCTGAATTGAAATCGATGACGAATGGACGTGGAGCGGATGTGGTTTTTGAACATGTGGGACAAGCGACCTGGGATATTTCCATAAAAAGCCTGGCTCGTGGTGGACGGGTTGTTACCTGCGGCGCAACAACTGGATACAAAGCCAATTTGAATTTAACCCATTTATTTTTCAAGCAGCAGTCTGTTTTGGGTTCAACCATGGGATCAAAATCTGCTTTTGAAGGTGCCTTTGCGCTTTTGAGTGAAGGTAAAATAAATCCGGTGGTTGATCGTATATTCCCCATATCAGAAATCCAATCTGCACATGAATATTTAGAATCCCGTGAGCAGTTTGGGAAAGTGGTTTTATCCTATGAATAAACTAACCTGAATAATTAACCATGATGACGTTAATTGCTCTAACTGCTGGAATAATAATTATTATAGAAACAACGATGCGAAATAATTATTTAAAACGTAATTATGTAATTAATACCGATTACGTTTTACATATTTATCCTTTAAAAAAATCAGAAAATGCTGTTTTATCTTCAATAGCATTATCAAATCTGGAATCCAGTAAAAACTTTATTTCGAAGCTGATGAATTAATGAAGCTAATATCATTTCTATTCCATGTTTTTCTATTTGGGCAGTTTGATCAGATCACAAATGGTTTTGGCCTGGATATTGGTTCCAGTGGTTCCGGTATGTTTGTCACGCGTCATTATTTTCATGCTTCCGAAAAAATCGCTTTAAATAGCGAATTACGTTTCTATGATATTAAAGCGGAAGAGGAAACCATCGTTTACGATTATTACACAGGGCAGTATAAAACGGTCGGTGGAAAAAGCCTGTTTATGATACCTGTATTTTTTGGGACAAATTATTATCCTTTTGTGGGAAAAATTGAAAATAATTTTGCTCCTTTTATTGCATTGAAAGGTGGTTTGGTTACTACGGTGGATGGCAGGGAATTTGGTACCTTCAGCGAACGGTGGAAGAATCCTGATGTTCAATATTCTCCCGGTGGATTTGTGGGTGTCGGGATCGATTTCAAAATAGTTGGACAATCATCTGTCATGGCGATGGTGGGTGTCGAATTACTACCATTGAACCAGGAAGCGGATGGGAAAAAGAATTATTCCGGTTTCCTGATCCATCTCTCTTTCAATCGCCGGGCAAAGTGATCCCAGACAAAGCCTTTTATGTGAGTCCCCAGAATGTTAACGGGGACACGTTTAAATTAGATCAAGGTGAATCCAACCACGCGACACGCGTCCTGCGATTAAAAGCGGGTGATGAGATTTGCCTTTTGAATGGTGAGGGTACTGGCTATCATGTTGTGATCGATACAGTTGGAAATGAAGTAGCTGGAACGATCAAGGAAACATTCGATGGATTAGGTGAAAATCAGTGCTCGATCACTCTGGCGCCGGCGCTCATTAAACGGGATCGGTTTGAACTCCTGTTAGAAAAAGCCACCGAACTGGGCGTAGCTGAAATTCAACCTTTAGCATTGGACAGATGTGTGAAAAAAACACTAAATGTTAACCGCAGCCAAAAGATCGTTACATCATCCGCAAAGCAGTGTCACAGAAGTAGATTCCCAGTTTTGAATGAGTCGCTGGATATGAGATCATTTTTAGACAATAGAAATGGTCAAATTGTGTCTGGCTTGATGGGAGCTGAAAAAACATTATCTCAATTGAATTTGAATTCAGATAAACCCGTTACAGTGATAATCGGACCAGAAGGTGATTTTACAGAAAATGAAATTAAGCAGATGAAAGATGCCGGTGTATTGTTTTACAATTTGGGACAGAGACGACTACGGGCAGAAACGGCAGCCTTAAATTCGTTATCTGTTTTGAATGAAATATTAAATTAAAAAAATAGCCGCGAAGAACACGAAGGGCCGCTAAGATATTAATAATTTACTTCACGCACCTTTGTGACCTTCGTGGCAAAAAAAGGTACCATCATGGAAGATTGTTTATTTTGCAAAATGATTACTGGAGATATTCCGGCAGACAAAGTGTTTGAGAATGGCCGTATACTCGCTTTTCGGGATATTAATCCAGCCGCACCAACCCATATTTTGATCATCCCGAAAATTCATATTCCCACTTTGAATGAATTGGAACCGGAACATAATGAATTAGTGGGAGAATTGGTACGAACCGCTTCTGAATTAGCAAAACAAGAAGGAATCGCAGAGGCCGGTTACCGAACTGGATTTAATTGCAATGAAGCCGGCGGGCAGACCGTTTTCCATATTCATTTACATTTGCTTGGTGGACGAACTTTTGGGTGGCCACCAGGATAGTCTATTTGTAAAGATGAAAGTGGAAACAGGAAAAACGAAAATTATCCTTTTTTCATCTTTCATGTTTCTTGTCTTTCTCACGCTGACCTTGGATTCAATTATCCGGATTTTAACATGGGATTAGGTGCAATCCTGTGGTGGATATCCCGATGTAAATCCTGTAATTTCACACTCCACATTCTTACCAGCACTCATGTATATATCTGAATTAAAAATGCATGGCTTCAAATCTTTTGCCAATAAGGAAGTCATGAAACTCGGTCAGGGTATCACCACCGTTGTGGGTCCAAATGGCTGCGGCAAGACCAATATTGTCGATGCCATCCGGTGGGTGTTGGGTGAACAAAAATACAGTGTCCTTCGCAGCGGCAAAATGGAGGATGTGATCTTTAACGGTGCCGAAGGTACTAAGCCGCTGGGCGTTTGCGAAGTTTCCATGACCGTCCACAATAACGCTGGAAAACTTCCGATTGAATATAATGATATTGAAATTGCTCGTCGAATATATCGAAGTGGGGAATCGGAATATTACCTGAACAAAACCCAGTGCCGATTGAAAGATATTATGGATCTTTTTGTGGATACGGGCATGGGCTCGGATGCCTATTCAGTTATTGAATTGAAAATGATCGAGCAAATCTTATCAGAGACAGGTGATGATCGCCGGAAAATGTTCGAAGAGGCTGCAGGAATCCATAAATACAGAACCCAGCGGAAATCCACTTTAAGGAAATTTGAAATCACCCATACGGATCTGGAACGAATCAAGGATATCATTGCAGAAGTGGAACAAAAAGTTCACCATCTTGGGCTCCAACTCAAACGATTCCAACGCCATGCAACCTTAACCGAAACACTTGAGTTCAAGGACCTGGAATTGGCATTTCTTCAGGTTCATCGCTATCGATCCATCGCAGCACCGCTCCAGGCACGGATCCAGGAATTCCGCCACCTTCGGGAATCAAAAACATCCGAATCTTCAATTCATGAAAAAGAATTAAAGCAATTTCAATCTGCCTATAAATCACAGGAAGCAGAACTAAAGGAAATGCAATCGACATTGTCTGAACTCAATGAAAATAGAGAAGGCCTTCGAAATAAAATTTTGGTCTGGACAGAACAAGGTCGCGGCGCATTATTAACGGTGGATCGTCTTGAACGGGAAAGGGGCACCAATAT
>DQOT01000165.1 GCA_015658495.1 Fidelibacterota bacterium
ATATAAGAAAATTACAACTCTTCATTGACGGAGATCGAAATTCCTAACTGGGATTCAACTAATTTTGCGATTTCCATTTCTGCTGTCATAACAATACCATCCGCTTCAATCAATTCAGCGATCTTAGGTCCAAGGATTTGGATTTGCTCGGTACTCAGCAATGTTTTGATTCGGTTCAGCACATCAATAATATAATTCATTTTTTCAAGACCCGTTTTTTGTCCCAATGCCTGGTTTGCTTCATTTAGAAAACGATCAGCCCGTTTTTCGGAGAATTCCGGGAATAGTTACGTGATGGCTCTCACCCACGATTCTCTTTCTTCAAAATCTGCTTGGCCATCCGCTAATTGAATAGAAGCGCATAAATGGGTTACAGCTTCAATAGGAGACATATTCGCTGGATCGTTGAATTCTGGTTCTTTCTTCTTCCTGCTAAACCATCCCATTATTTTGCTGCCCATTCTGCTGGTGTATGTGTTTTCATGCTCAAAGCATGAATTTCGTGTTTCATGAGTTCACCCATGGCTTCATAAACCTTTCGATGTCTTTGCACCAAATTTTGACCTTCAAAGTCATTTGAAACAATAATCACTTCAAGATGAAATCCACCATCGTGAAGTTTATGATTTAAATGACGTCCCGTAAAATCTTTCACTTCGAAATGAATTAATTCCATTGCATTTTCAAGCCGGGATCTCATTTCAATCTCGATTGCCGTTGTATTTTTGTCTAAAGGGTTAGAATATTCATGCATGACTGATCCTAAGTTATTTCAATTAACGGAAGAAGATAAAGCCCATTATATGGATTTGATCGAGAAAATCGATACCGTTCATTCAAGGGCAATCACCCGGGTTTTAGGCAGGAAAATATCAGGCATGTTAGATGAAGGGAGACTCAATTCTGTAGAGGTTGCACTGATTGATGATATTGCCAAGCTCATGGGAATCTTGGAACTGTATCCTGAACTTCCCCAACCCGTTGTGAAAAAGATACTGTTTGCAATGACGTATTTTGTAGATGAGAATGATGAGATTCCTGACATGATTCCGGATTATGGTTATTTAGATGATGTAAAAGTTGTTGAATGGGTGATCGATGATATTCAGGATCAGATTCCACCCATGACAAAGTCTTAATTTATTTTTCTTTGGCGTCGGTCACGCCATCCAGATCTTCTTCAGAAAATTGCCATTGGCACGGTGGACACCACCAGGGTTTCCCGTAATACGAGTCTAAATCTTCTACCAGTTCTAAAGATTGCTCACATCTAGGGCAATTCCGTTCGGCGCCTTCTTCAGGCCATTTATAATCAGGGCGAAATTTCACCCCTTTTTCAAAAGTATGATGTTCTAACATGCCCTGAAATTACAGCGTTTTATAGGGTGATTAAATATGAGATTTAGAAAATTGACAGAACGACGTATAACAAAACACCGACCAGGGAGATGCCCACATAATTTTGTATCTTTAATTCTTTTTCCATAGTTTCGATCTGGGCGAGATAATGGTCATAAAAAAGGAATACGTCCAAGGTGTCATTTTCCGCCACATAGACTCGTTTGATGCCCTCACTTAAATTTTCCCGAATCTTTTCGTGCTGAATATCGGGCGGGATATAGCTCACCTCATGGAATCCTGGCAACACGGGGACCGGTGCTGCCATAGGGTGTGTACCCACATAAAATCCATCAATAAAAAAGGGAACATTCATGCTGTCTGTTTTTATATCAATAAAGCCAAATGCTTCAAGATCAACCTCGGGTTGCGCCGGCAAAACCGAAATCGAAAAAAGAATACCAATTAGCAATAGAAACACCTTTTGCATAGCCGTCAAATTATTTTTGTCTTACCATGAAATCAAATAAGTAAATTTCCTGTCAAATGAATTCCACATTTCTGCCAAAAACGCTTATTTTTGTCATCTTATTTCTTTGGTCTGGAGGGTGTGCTTACTTCAATACCTTTTATAATGCCCAGCAGTATTACAAAGAAGCAGATAAGATCCGTCTCCAAAAAGAAGGCGAAACCATCCCCATTACTGCATTAGATAAATATGGGAAAACCATCCAAAAATGCCAGAAAGTCCTGAATGATTTCCCTGAATCAAAATTCAGAACCGATGCATTTCTTCTTATAGCA
>DQOT01000275.1 GCA_015658495.1 Fidelibacterota bacterium
AAACTACCTTTTCCTCCTTGGATTCCTATTGTCATAATTCTATTCCTTTTAAATCTTGAATTAAAATTTTTGTTGTTTCCACTGGATTCGAACTCCCATCCATATTCTTAATAATGGCAGATCCAACCACAGCCCCATCCGAATGCTCATTGAACCAAATCACATCTTCTCTGGTAGAAATTCCGAAGCCCACCACAAAAGGGGTCCCGCTGTTTTTTCGAACTCGATTCAAATATTTAGCCAATGCATCTTTCGATGCCAGATCGTTTCCAGTAATACCCAAAATGCTTACGGCATAGATAAGATCGCCTGCCAACTCTGATATTTTTCTGATTCGATCATCGGGTGTATTTGGCGCCACCAGTAAAATAGGAGAGACACCTTTGGCTTTAGCCAATTCACAAAACGGTCCCGCTTCTTCCAAAGGTAAATCTGGCAGGATGAGCCCATCAACTCCGGACGTAACACAATGGTTAAGAAAAATTTCATGTCCCATTTTTAAGATAGGATTGTAGTATCCCATGAGCGCCAACGGCACGTTAGTTCGTTTCCGTATTTCTGTTACCTGTTCAAATATTTTATTGAGCGTCATGCCATTATCCAATGCCTGTTGGCTGGAAGTCTGAATAACAGGACCATCCGCTTGTGGATCAGAAAAGGGAATTCCAATTTCAATCATATCTGCTCCCGCATCTGCAGCGGAACAGACCAAATCAACAGTGGAATCCAATTCAGGATAACCTGCAGTCATAAATGGAATGAGCTTTTCTTTTGGTTCTCTGAATAATTTATTTATACGATTCATAACTCAATTCCCAACGCTTCCGCTACGGTATGGACATCTTTATCACCACGACCGGAAAGACAAACCACCACATCTTCACCGGATTCAATTCCATTATTTTTCTGGCGTAAATACGCCAATGCATGGGCTGATTCTAATGCAGGTAAAATGCCTTCTTTTTCCGAAAGCCATTGAAATGCATCTAATGCTTCTTGATCCGTGGCGGAAAAATATTGTACCCGACCTGATTCATTGAGATAACTATGTTCTGGTCCGATCCCAGGGTAATCCAATCCTGCAGAAATGGAATGAGGAAGCGTTACCTGCCCATCTTCATTCTGGAGTAAAGTGCTGGCAGCGCCATGTAAAACACCAAAGTCACCCTTGGTTAACGCGGCTGCATGTTCTCCGCTTTCTAATCCTTTTCCAGCAGCTTCCACACCAACAATTTTGATTTCATCTTTGATAAATGGATAAAACAATCCCATGGCATTGGAGCCACCGCCGATACAAGCTACTAGTCGATCGGGTAAATCATGTCCGGATTGTTTTTTAAATTGTTTTTTTGCTTCTTTACCGATTACGGATTGGAAATCCCGCACCAGCATAGGGTAAGGATGGGGCCCAACGGTGGAGCCGATGAGATAATAAGTAGATTCCACATTGGTGACCCAATCGCGAATTGCTTCGTTGGTTGCATCCTTTAGCGTCATACTTCCGGAAGAAACAGGGCGAACTTCAGTGCCCAATAAATTCATGCGAAATACATTTAGTTTTTGCCGGCGAATGTCTTCTTCACCCATATAAACAATACATTCGAGACCAAATAATGCGGCGACCGTTGCTGTAGCAACACCATGCTGACCGGCGCCTGTTTCAGCAATAATTCGCTTTTTACCCATACGCCTTGCCAATAAAATTTGCCCCAAAGCATTGTTGATTTTATGAGCACCTGTGTGATTCAAATCTTCTCGCTTGAGCCAAATGTTAAAGCCCAACTCTTCTGATATTTGTGACGCAAAATAAAGGGCAGTTTCCCGCCCAGAATAATGTTTCAGCAATTCATTCAACTCATTCTGAAATGAATCGTTCTGTTTTGCTTCAGTATAATAGTGTTCTAATTCTTCCAAAGCAGGAATGAGAGATTCAGGAACAAATTTTCCACCAAATTTCTCAAAGTGTCCCCGCTCATCAGGTAAATTGTAATTTTTAAATTGTTTATCCAAATTGAAACCCCGTCGATTGTGTTTTATTAAGGTTTTTAAAGAGCGATTTTAACTTATTGAAATCCTTTTTTCCCGGAGAAGATTCCACGCCACTATTTACATCAACAGCTGATGGATTTACAGCATCAATGGCGTCTAAAATATTTTCAGGATTGAGTCCGCCAGAAAGAATTATGGGTGTTTTAAATTTCCGATTTAATACGGACCAATCGAACGTTTCTCCCGTTCCGCCATATTGATCATTTGAAAATGTGTCCAACAGAAACACCGCCACATCATATTGATCCATGACAGATAAACTTGCTTCATTTTTAATACGTAACGCTTTCAAAATGGCCACATCAAATTGATTGCAAAAGTCAGGTGTTTCATCACCGTGTAATTGAATCATATCCAATGGAACTTCCGAAATCGCTAAACGGATAAGATCTTTTTCATGATTTACAAATACGCCCACACGAGCAATGGTTTTTGGTAAATGTTTTGAAATAGATTTAGCATTATTGATAGAAATAGTTCTCGGACTTTTTTCATAAAAAATAAATCCAATTGCAGAAGCGCCATTTTCTACAGCGACGTTTGCATCGTCCAAATTGGTAATGCCGCAAATTTTGGTTGGAATCATGATATTCCCCCAAGGAATGTTTCCAACGCTT
>DQOT01000090.1 GCA_015658495.1 Fidelibacterota bacterium
AATGCCATTTCACCGATACAAGTTCCTTTTTCCAATTGGGTTATGGAATGCCCGTTTTGAATCACATCCACTTTCCCGGAAATGATCACAAACATGGAATCGCCATGATCACCTTCCTTAAAGATCACGTGGTTTTGTTCACCTCGCATTTCTTCAGCAATCTGGGCAATGCGAGTCAAGACATCCCCGGGGATCTGGTGAAACAGGTCAACGGATTTTAGGATAATGGTTTTTTCAAGGATAGAATACATGGGTGGATTCTCCTGGTTTGGAAATGTGTTATTTAAAAAATTACGGTTTAAATAATCCTGCTCGGTTTCATTGAACAAGTCTCTTGTGAAAATGGATTCCGGTACCTTATGCCACTTAATTTTTTTCAGGACGGCAGTATTTTCGGTCTTAAGTAAGTAGTGCAGGGCAATCCCCGTCTTCCATTGGTGAGGATTATTGATCCATAATTCAAGCATATCCTCTGAATGATCGAGCAGATCCGGGAAAAGTTCTTTTCCGATTTTAATCCGATCCGCATCCGGATCTATGAGGGGCAGAGTCTGTTTCCGGTTTTCTGATGAAAAGGTGGTATCCACCAGTTCCAGCACAATTGGTAATAATTCCGGATCATTACTTTTTACGTATCTGATATATGTTTCAATGGGAATATTTGAGTTTTTCAAGGTGCCCAATTTCAAAAGTGTCGGTATCACTTTATTCAGGTCACTTTCAATGTGATCAAGGATTAAAATGGCTTTTGGATCATCCCGGACCGCATTCCGGAATTGATATAACTGGTAGGCACGTTGGGAAATTGATTCAATATGGGTCTCAATGGAATCCAGGACCGTTTTGTCTATTTCATGGCTTTTGCTGATCTTTACAAGGGCATTACTGATTCCGTTCAGGATGAGCAGATCCGGATCATCCAATCCTGAAGAAAGTAATTCAACCATGTCATCTGAAGAGAATTCATGTGCAGTTTTCAGGATTCCCAGTTTTAATTTAAGGGATGAATTATTCGCAAAAAGGAAATGATAAAATCGATCCGTAACTAAGGAAGGATCATATTGTTTTAAGGCTGTTTCCGCATGTTCGAAGGTGGTTGCATTTGCCAGGTTTTGTACGATGGATTCAAGGAAATCAGGGTCAGGTGAATTTTCCAAGACAGCCAAGGTCTCATTTCTTACTTCATGAAATGGATGATCCAGGAACCGACGGGTATTATCTTTTGAGATCCATTGGCTGGAGCGGCGTAAAAAACCAATTGTGGTGCATAAAATTTCAGGATCATCACTTTCCAGCAGACGATCAATAATCTGTTTCGATTCCTGATGATCTGGATCCTGTTTCAGGATAGTCACAGCGGTAGATGCGGCCAAATCGGGCGCATCATTTTTCAATAAGGGGCTGATCTTTTCTCGCAATGAAGGAATCCTTCTGTCGCCGGCACAGGAAATAGCAAAGGGCGTTAGGTCAGATTCATCCAAAATAGATTGAATGACTAGGTTATTGGGAATGATTTCCGGCTGGTGCCAGGCCAATTCTAAAACAGCTCTTTTTATTTGATTTGAGCCGGATTGGAATAAAGATTGGAGTGATTTTTTCCAGGGATGAAGCGGGAGCGTCCACAGGAGGTCTAAGGCAAAAAGTTGTTTCAGCTCATCTTCATCATTCAAGGTTTTATCTAATGTTGCAACTATATGAGAATCATTAATATCGAACTCCACATCATCCAGGTTCAATTGACGATTTTCAATAGCTTTCATAAGGGAATTCACATATCCATCTTTCAGTCGGAAACTGTTCCACAGCCAAAAGAAGCTACCCAAAATGACAAAAACACTGAGCCAGTGGATCTTGTCCTGCGGCACCAGTTTAAAGGATACCAGGGCAAAGATCAATATACCGGCTAACCCTTCCAATCCGGAGCGAATGGTACCATCAATCACGGGTTTGGCCCGTTTCTTTTTTTCCGGTGCCACGGGAAGCCATAGGATTTCCTGGGCGGTGTTATTTGTAGAGTATTTGAAAACCTGGTCCGAGAATTTTGCAATGAATACGGCGGATAGAGTTCCCAAGGCCAGGAATCCAGAAGAACCGATGGCGAGTGTGATGGGCAGGACGAGTAATCCTGCAAGAATCCCAAATCGTGTCAAAATAAAACCGGTCACAAAAAATTGCATAATCAATGTAGCGGCACCGGTGGACATATAATAGGTCCCGAAAAAACTAACAAGATCATTTTGGTCAGGATAAGCAGATGCTGCCATCATTTTGAATTGGTAATCTACGATCTTGGAAATGAAAGCTGCCAAACCGATCAGGAGTGCAATGGACTTCAGATAGGGCTCGAATTGGGTAGCTGGTTCGTCTTTGGTGTAGGGTGATGCAATATTTTTTGTTGGAATAACTGAACGATAAGGACGCAACATCTGAGCCAAGGCAACGGAAAGTCCGATAAAAATTATTGTGAGAAATAAAAGATTTTCTGATCCAAATGCTGCGACAAATGGTTTAATGCCATATCCGGCACCCATCCCGGCAAAAGATCCACCCGCTCCCACCATGGTAAAGATTCGTTTTGCCTGGCGGGCATTAAAGATTTCTCCGGCTAATATCCAAAATTGGAAAATGGAAAGAACCGTAACCACTTCCATCCAAATATACAGCAAGGGAATAAATAAGCCAGTCAGGTTGGCCTGCAAAAAGAATAGGGAGACTGAGAATAGGGATCCTGAAATAGTGATAATAAAAATCTGGTCTTGACCAGCAGTGAGTTTTTTATAAATGAAAATAATGCCAGCCATCACCAAAGCGATGGCAATGAACATTACCGGAAGATAGGATTTATCAAATTGGGTGAGAAAAACCGCATCCCGGACGGACGCCCCAGTAATGGTTGCCGACACGATGGCAAAGAACATGAAAAATAGCAGGGCAGCCGGTTTACGTTCTTCAGATTTAATATTGATTATTGCCATGACAGGAAAGGGAAAGTTAAACCAATCTGGCATCCTATAAAATGTGGATTATGTTGCTGGAAGTGAAATGCGGGAACCCTAAATTTTCAGCCCATTTTTATTCATCAATAATTTAATAAGGAAAATTATGGCTTATATTTCTAATGTAAATCGTTCCAAAGATACATGGAATGA
>DQOT01000172.1 GCA_015658495.1 Fidelibacterota bacterium
CTTTTCTCCTGTGAAAAACAAAATACTGTTTTAAAAGATTTTGTGAATCAATCGGATGAAGCATTCAATTATGAAATCAGGAAGGTTGTTGTAGGTGAATCCTGGAAAGAATTTATCATCTATATGGTTTCACAAAATTGGCTCACAAATCATGATGTGGACCAAACTGAATGGTGGCATTGGCTTAGTATTGTCATTCCTAATGATGTAAAAGAATCTGAAGCACTCATGGTTATCTCCGGTGGAAACCATAATAATAAAATGCCAGATAATGCCACAACGGCCTTAGTTCAAATCGCTATGGCAACCCATTCGATTGTGGCAGAAATTTCCAATATTCCTTTCCAACCTATCACTTTTAAAAATGATGATTTTGGCGAACGATATGAGGATGATTTAATTGCCTTTGGCTGGCGACATTTTCTTGAAGATTATGCTTCAGATAAAAATGCGCCTTGGCTGGCTCATATGCCCATGACAAAAGCAGTCTCCCGAGGAATGGATGTGGTACAGGCGGTGTCTGGATTGGAAGGAAAACCAGTGAACAATTTCGTAACTACCGGCGCATCGAAACGGGGATGGACAACCTGGTGTACGGCTATTGCAGACGATCGGGTCATTGCCGTCATCCCAATTGTTATTGATATGCTGAACGTAGAATCATCATTCGATCATCACTGGAAATGCTATGGCGAATGGTCCCATGCTGTGGATAGTTATGTTCATGAAGGGATCATGGATTGGATGGGATCCCGGGAATTTAATCGATTGAATGAAATTGTGGAACCATATTCCTTCATACAGGAACTGGACCTTCCAAAATTCCTAATTAATGCAACTGGAGATGAATTTTTTGTAACGGATTCCTGGCAATTCTACTGGGATGATCTTGAAGGGGAATCCTATTTACAATATATCCCGAATACAAATCACGGTCTTAGAAACCTTGATGGTGATTATAACCTAAAAAGTTTGACTGCATTCTATCATTCAGTCATTACCGAATCTGATCGACCTGTTTTCGACTGGTATGTGAGACAAGATTCCATTTACATTGTCGTGGATCATGTATCCAATGAAAATTATTCCATTCTTCAATGGGAAGCTGTAAATGAAACAGCACGGGATTTTCGCGTGGATGCAATCGGGCGATCCTGGACATCCAAACCACTGCTTAAAACAGACGATGGGCGATATGCTGTGAAAATTTCTCAACCTGAAACCGGCTACAGAGCAGGATTGTTGGAAATCACATTCAATCCGAATTCGGAAATTCCTTTTACTTTTACATCCGGAACTGTTGTAACTCCCAATTCCTTCCCGTTTGAATCAAGGGTCATTCCATATCCGAAAGGGACGCGATAAAACCTGGATTGTTTTAAGGAGATCGTATTAACGAGATTATTTGCCTATCGGTAATTATAGCATCAGCAGAATACCCTAACGATTGGATCAGTTTATCCGGGTGCTGCCATGCATCTCGATCAGGATTTTCAAAAATTCCCGCCCATTTTTCTGCATCATCAAAATGATGGTTACCACCGATTCCGTGTTGGATTAATCTTTGGCTATATATAACCAAATAAAGGAATAATATTAAATAACGCATTAAAATTTTTGATAAAATGTTAGTCATTAGCTCATGCGAATATTTAAGTGCACCACCGGTAATAATCAAGAACCAACCTGCATCAAGATCGCGCAGATCCAGGCACCATATGTTCCAATAGCATACCCCAGGACCGCCAGTAAAACACCCACCGGCGCCAAGGACGGATGAAACGCTGAAGCAACAATTGGTGCCGAAGCGGCGCCACCAATGTTCGCCTGGCTCCCTACAGCCAAAAAGAAAAATGGTGCATGAATGAGTTTTGCCGTAACGATTAGAAGAATGGCGTGGAATGCTATCCAAATCAACCCAACAATAAATAAACCGGGATTTTCAAAAATAGCCATGATATTCATTTTCATCCCAATCGTAGCCACAAGAATGTAAAGGAATAGACTTCCATAACGAGATGCGCCCACACCTTCCAACTCCCTTGCCTTTGTAAAAGATAGTCCTAACGCAATAGTGGTCGCCAAAACTATGAGCCAAAAGAACCCCGAAGTAAGACTGAATTTTGCCAGCCCTGGCGCTTTCTCACCGATCCAAGGTGCAATAATATCTGCACCCAAGTGTGCAATTGCAGTAACACCAAATCCCACTGCCATGACCATGATTGTATCTGTTAGATCGGGAATGCGAAGAATTTGGGCACGATAGGCTTCAATCTTTTCTTTCAATTCTGTAATGGCAGAATTATCGGCATGGAATTTGGCATCAATCCGTTCATGAATTCCTGCGCCATAAAGCAAAAATGCCATCCAGATATTGGCAATAATCACATCCACAGCGATCATAGCGGAAAAAATAGTGTCCCCTACACCGAATATTTCTTTCATGGCGGCCTGGTTTGCACCACCGCCGATCCAACTCCCTGCAACGGTGGTGAGTCCACGCCAAACAGCCTCCGGTCCAACACCGCCCACAACATCTGGTGCAAAGACTGAAACTATCAGGATGGCCAATGGCCCGCCAATAATGATTCCTACCGTACCTGTTAAAAACATGATGATGGCTTTGGGACCCAGTTTTTTAATTTCTGGCAGATCAATACTAATGGTAAGCAATACCAAACTCGTAGGAAGCAAATACCGTGAGGCCACAAAATAGAGATTGGATTCTTCTCCAGAAATGATTCCCAGGGAATTAAAAACAGATGGAATGAAATAACATAGTAAGAGTGTAGGAATGTATTTATAGAATTTTTTCCAGGATGGATTTTCACTTTTGGATGTGGTAAAAACGAATGCCAGGATGCCGATGAGAATACCGAAAACAATGGCGTCATTTGTGAAAAGGGGTGTTTGCATACTTTAAGTTATTATAACTCACCCCTATTTCCCCTCTCTTAAAAAGAGATGGGACTTCACGAAGTGAATGGGGTGAGTTAAATCCCTATCGCCGGCTCTGCAGTTTTGCTAAAAGTCGAAGGATCTCTAAATAAAGCCAGATCAAGGTAACGAGCAAGCCAAAGGCGCCGTACCATTCCATGTACTTCGGGGCGCCCATTTCTACACCCTCTTCAATAAAATCGAAATCCAATACGAGATTTAAGGCAGCGATCACCACTACAAATCCGCTGAACAAAATCCCCATCATGCTATTACTATGAATAACGCCAATACTGGAACCGAAAAAACCCATAACCATATTGATGACATAAAGAATAGCGATCCCACCCGTTGCAGCCACCACACCCAATTTGAAATTTTCTGTGGCTTCAATCAGACCGGATTTATAGGCAAGCAGTAATGCACCCAAAGTACCGAATGTTAAAAAGATGGCCTGAATTACTATGCCTGGATACATTTGTTCAAAGATCATAGAAATCACGCCGAGAAAGACACCCTCTACCACAGCATACATGGGGACGGTAATATGTCCAAACTGGGGTTTAAAAATGGTAACCATAGCCAATATGAATCCACCAATGACAGCAGGAATTACTAATCCATGCATAGCTGGGTTTCCCCAGGTATAGCCGGCACTCAAAATAATTAAGAGTAAACCAATTCCGGTTTTGTTAACAGTCCCATTCAATGTCATGGCGCCTTCCGTAACTGCTGACATATGCTTTCTGAACGTGGATGATTGCAGGGCTGGATTTCCAGACCTCATGGTAAGATGTTTATTCATTGTCTTCTACCTTTTCGATTCTGAACCATGGTTTTCCATCCGGTCTCTTTTTCTTTGCCATTTTTAATAAACTCAATACGACTATCAGGATTAGCGGGATCCACAATATGATTTCCGGGTTTTCCATGATTATTTTACAAAATGTCTCAATTATTGTTTACTGCTGCGATCCGATCCATGACCGGTGGATGGCTATAAGATAAAAAGACCATGAGCGGATGGGGTGTTAAGTGAGACAAGTTATTTGCCGCCAACCCTTTCAGCATGCTGACCAATGCTTCTTTATTTTGGGTATTCTCCAAGGAATAGATATCAGCTTCATATTCGTTTTTTCTGCTCAATGCAGTGGTAAAAATAGAAGTAACCAAACTCACAGGAGAATACAACATCCCGAAAAAGATAAGGCCACTATAAACAGATACATTCTCTACACCAAAGACAGCAAATAATGCAGGATCATTCATGAGCAGGTTAA
>DQOT01000124.1 GCA_015658495.1 Fidelibacterota bacterium
TGAAGGATTACAGATCTTAACCATTGAACAATAATTATATGTCATTCTGTGCTTTTCGAAGAATGAGAGCATTTTTAAAGGAATTTATTACATGAAAAAGATATTGATGGCTACTTTGATCATTTCAGCCCTATTCGCATCGGGCTTCGATTCGGAAGATGGAGCCCCCATCCGTCAGGGTGTGCATATTGAGTGGTTTAGAACAGTGGTGCCCGGGAATGATGGAGAAGCGATATTTGTTTGGTCGGATACACGATTCGGAATGCGAAATATATTCGCACATAAGGTGAATCAGGATGGGACTTTTCTTTGGGGTGCAACGGGTGCCGTTGTAACCGACCTTCCGGGAAGGCAGGAAGATCCTGTGGCAATCGCTGACGGCAACGGTGGTGTTTTCATTGGCTGGGTCGATTATCGGTTTGACGCAGAAGGTGACATTTTTATTCAACATCTAGATTCAGACGGAAATCTCCTCCTGGATGAAAACGGGATTGCCTTGGCCCAGGTTGCGGGGAGACAAATTACCATCAACATGTGTACCGATAGTCTCGGAGGCGTATTTGTTACGTGGCAAGACAAACGAGGCGGCATTAATGATGATATTTATGGCACCCACGTTTCTGCAGATCATGAAATAGTTGCGCCAGGATCGGGTGTAGCCATTGTGGCTGAAGGTGGAAACCAAAATGCAAAATCCATTGAATACGCCGGGAATAATCAGGCATTTATTGCCTGGGTTGATTATCGTGAAGGTGAAAATGCAAATATTTATGGGCAAAGATTGGACCTAAGTATGAATGGTTTATTTCAAGAGAATGGCATTCCCATTGCCAATACGACAAACCAGGAAACAAAAACACAGGTAACGTTTATGAATGGTGAAACATCCTTCGTCACTTGGAAAAAGGGGAGTACAGATTCCAAAATATTCTACCAATTTGTGGATGACGTTGGGCTTGTTTTCGATGCTGAAAGACCTATTTCTGATCATGATTCAACACAAGCATTGCCCAGGGTAAAAAGGAGTTCCGCCGGAGAAGTGTTTGTAAAGTGGACAGATTATAGAGATGAATCAACCGATGGTGACCAATATTTACAAAAGATTGATCCCAGTGGTGATCGTGTTTGGGGGAATGGTATTAAAGTTGATCCCGACAGTTCACGGGATTTCAGTGCACGGTTCTCAGCAGGTGACAATGGAGATTTGAATATTGTTTGGGAAAGAGGAACTTTTCCGGAAATTGAAATCATGTATCAAAATATTCAGGCAGATGGAACTTTTCCAGGAGATATTTTAAATATTTCAAGCGCAAATGGTTACCAGTTTTCTCCAAATATTATCAGATCTTCAGAAGGTGAACTTTACATCATTTATGCTGACCAGGGAACGGGAAGCATTGATTTAAAAATACAAAAATTGAGTTCCGGACTCACCCCGGAATGGGACAATGGTGGGTTGAAAGCCATGGTAGGGTTGGATGGAGATGTTAAATACACAAACAATTTCAGAAAAGGAGATGAAGACTTTTTTCTTACCTGGGAGGATAATCGTGCCACAAAGAAAATTTTTGGGACGATAATAACAAATGGCATTGTTCAGATGGAGAATGGAGTCCAATTAACGTTTAGTGATAATTCATCCCAGGAAATTGATTTTTCTACGCCTGTTATTACACAATCCGAAGCAGGAATATTTTCCGCAACATTCGATGGTTCTTCTTCACCAAAATTCATCCGGCTCAATAAAATGGATAATCAGTTGAACAATCTTTGGGATTCCACTGGTGTGGCTTTGACTCCTGTTGTAGATATGCGGGTATCATCCTTAATTCCGGTGGAAGATGGCTTAGCCTGCTTTTGGTCTGAAAACCGATTATGGTCCTACGATATTTTTTACCAGAAACTGGATGAAGATGGAAATAAATTGCTTGAGTCTGGAGGTGTCGAGTTGGTGAATGCAAGTAACGATGACTACATCTTGGCTGTAATTCCAACACCGGATGATCATTTAATGATTTTCTGGTTCAATGAGCAATGGCTTCCATCCGGAACCATCAAGATCATTAAATACTTAAAAATTGACACGGATGGCAATCCTGCAATTGGCTGGAATCCTGCCGGTGTCAATTTAAGTGATCCCTATTCTTCTTCCAGTGAGCTTCAGATAAAAATGATTAATGAAGAAAGTGGAATTATTTGTTATTGGATTCAAATGGGAAACTTTGCAGATATTTATGCCCAGGCCATTGATTGGGATGGAAATAAGTTATGGGATGAGGGTGGTATCATTATTTCCGATGCGGAAAATGATCAAACAAATTTTTCCTTCGATCTCAATGAAGAACATAATAAATCCCTCGTAGTTTGGGAGGATTTCCGTAATGGACAAAATTTTGAAATCTTTGGACAAGTTTTAGATCTTGAAAATGGAAATCTTGTGGGTGAATCCATCCAGTTCACATCAGTGGTCAATGACTCTTTGAATAATTATAATCCATTGGTGAAATCCGTTATAGCGAATGAATTCCTCCTCATTTGGGAAGATGGCAGAGGTTACATCAACGAAGATCCATTATTGATCAATGGTGTGGATCTTTACGGCTCCGGTTACAAGATTGGCCAGGGAATGACCACCGATGTAAATGGAATTCCTATCTGTATCGCTTACCACAAACAGCAAAATGTGAATGTGACCCATCATTCAGGACAAGAATTTTTCCTGGATTGGATTGATTATCGGAGTTCCGGGAAAGAAGACTTAGCCAATTATTATGGCCGGACCTTGATGAAAGGTGAATTGCTTGCGACTGATCCTGACTGTGATTGTGAACTCCCAACCGAATTCAGCTTGAATGCTGCTTATCCCAATCCGTTTAATGGAAAGGTGAATTTTGATTTTGCCATGCCCGCAAAGGAAGCAGTGGAATTCCGTATTTATGACCTTATCGGAAAGGTTGTTCTGGATAAATTGATCCTGCCCGGATTTGGCGGGAATTATCGTGTCAGTTGGGATGGTAAATCCATGAATGGGCAATTGTCACCCAGTGGAATCTATTTCTATGAATTCATAATAAACGAAACAATAGAGAAAGGTAAGATTACTTACTTAAAGTAAAGGATTAATATCATCCTGAGCTTGACGAAAGGTATCGAGCGCTAAACAATTGTCTTGCGTTTCGACAGGCTCAACGATCGACAATATAGTAATGAAAAAAATCCTCCTAATCCTAATATCATTCCTAATCTTAGTTCCTGCAAAAGGACAGGGCTTGGATGAGCGCTACCATTCTGTCCAGGAGATCAATGCGCTTCTTGATTCATTGGATCAATTAGAAGAATTGGATGGCTGGTTTCTTGTGGACACAATTGGTTTTTCTACCCAGGACCAATTACCCATTCTTGCCGTGAAAATTTCCGATAATGTGAATGTTAAAGAAGATGAGCCCCGGGTTCTTTTTGTGGGTCAAGTTCATGCTGAAGAGGTTCTCGGTGTTGAAACGGTTCTGGATCTTATGAATGATCTCCTATTTCCAAGTAACAGCATTTATTCTCATATGAACATCTTGAAACAATTCATGGAGATTTGGCTCGTTCCCACTGCGAATCCTGAAGGGCTCAATGTTATTCACGATGGTTTAGACATGAGTTACCGGAAAAATAAGAAAGATCTTTCCCTTGAAGGACCTTATCCCAATGGCATTTTTGATTATAATCCTTCCATCGGCAACGATGTGGATGGCGTGGATCTGAACCGGAATTTTGATTTTAACTGGACATTTGGCGATACGTTTCTTGAACCGGATAATTCCGATTTTGCTTCCCATTACGATTATTATAAAGGGGAAGAACCTTTTTCTGAAGGGGAAACCATTGCGCTTCGGGACTTGGCATTGGAAAATGATTTTGTTTTTTCCATCGTCTGGCATAGTTCAAGATCAGGCAATTTATCGGAGAAAGTGTTTACCTCTTGGCGATGGGAAGAAACAAAGGATTCTCCGGATTTGGGAATCATGAAAACAATCGCAGACCATTTTGCCGGATTAATTGAAACAGAAGATGGCACAGGGACTTATTTATCCGTTTATAGCGGCTCCCGAAATGGAAAACTCCACGATTGGATTTATCGAGAAACAGGCTGTATCCAGTATTTGGTGGAATGTGGGACAGCAAACCTGCAGCCCGACAGTACATTGATAGAAGACACCATTGATCGCACGAAACCTGCTATGGTTTACCTCATGGATAGAACGATTGGTTATTATGCCGATGCGGCCCAGATTACGGGCATTGTCTATGATGCTTCCACAAATCAGCCCATCGAAGGTGCCATCGTTGAAATAATGGAACAGACAGGCTTGGTTCTAAAACAGCGGACCACAAAAGAATTTGGCCGTTATAGACGAATCTTGGGTCCGGGCACTTACACTATATCAATCAGGGCGGAAGGATATTTACCACAGGAAATTATTACAGTGGCAAATAATAGCGGCATGACGACGGAAGATATTTTTTTGCAACCGGCGCAGATTTATGAATTACATATTGATTTAATACACCCACCAGATCTAGTTATAGAAAATAGTGATTTCATCTTAATCAGTGATTTTGGACATGACACAATTTTTATGAATACAGATGATAATATTATATTTGAAAAACCAGAAGGAGCCTACACGGTTAAAATGTTGGGGTTACCTTATGAAAAATCATTCTTTTTAGATCATGATATTTCCATCCCCATTGAGTATAATTTTTTTGATGGAATATTGCTTAGTGAATCATGGCCTTGGGAAAATTCTGAAGGACCTTGGTCGGCAGGAAATGTGATACTTCGTTCGCAAGAAAGTTTGTATTATGATAATGGAGACTCTATACTATCAACCCAATGGATGGAATCTGAAATAATTTCAATTACCGGCGGTTTAAACAGGATATTTGTCACCGTCACTCATAAGTTTGAAACGGAATGGGAACACGATCCCATTGTCGTGTCGATTCGGGATATCAACAACAATATTCTTGGATACAAATCCTGGACCGGGAACCGATGGGGAGATTACGAAACTGATTATGTAACAGCGACCACAGACACAGGATTCAATGAAGTGAAAGTGCGGTTGGAATTTACACCGGATCAAACTGTAAATTATCGCGGCTGGGAATTACAAGATCTTACATTGTATTCCTGGTATGATGAATATCTTGGTGTGGTTGAAACTGCCGGAGGTAAAACCCCGAAAATTCCCATGAGAATCAACGGACTTTATCCCAATCCATCCAAGGGCCAGTTTCATATTGATCTTACTAATTTTCCCGGCGGAGATGGCACCATACGTATCTTTAATCTTCTCGGGCAGGAAATCAAATCGATTGATCTTAAGAAATTGTCTCCCGGGAGACAATTTATAGATCTAAATATTAATAATATTAATGGCCGTCCCCTAAGTTCCGGGATGGTTTTTGTCCGGGTTAAAACAGCAAACCAACAAGTCGTAAAAAAATGCATCATACTCAAAAACTAATCAATGTCACCCAGAGTTTGACGAAGATTAAAATCCTGGGTGGAGCTATGCTTCATCAAGCTCAGCATGACAACAATTGTAGTGTGTCGAAACAGAGGAAGGGTAAAACCATTTTAAATATATTTTCATGGAAA
>DQOT01000357.1 GCA_015658495.1 Fidelibacterota bacterium
CTCCCAAAAGAGATAAAAAAGGAAAATATTCAGGGAAACAAAAACACCGATCATTGCTGTTTCCATGATCAAAAGAGATATAAAAAACGCCTTTGTTTTTTCCTGAATTGCCCTCCAGGACACGGACACACAAAGTATGTTTAAAATCGTCACCAGAATTATGAATAACACACTAATACCGTCAACACCGACCTTGTAGCTTATATTCCAAGCGGGTATCCACGGATGGATCTCAACAAACTGCATTTTATAGGTTGCTTTATCAAAGTGCGTATAAATAGGGATGGAAACAATAAATGTTGCAGCCGTAGTCGCTAGAGCCAGCCATTTGATCCATACTTCATTCCGAATAAAAAGTATCAGCAAAGCCCCAGCCAGGGGTAAAAATGTAGTTACCGTTAATACCGGAAAATCGAGACTATTTAAAAGTATATTTTCCATCTTTTCCTTTACGGTAATATGATCCCAATAAAAATCACGGTCAGGACTCCCGCAACCATGATCATGGCATAATGTTGAATTTGACCACTCTGGATCGCTTGTAGCTTTCTGCTCCACATAAGGGTCAGGTTTGCAATTTCGCTAAAGATTCTATCCACGATAACTGTATCTACCCATTTAAACCAACTGGCCACGCGTAAAATAGGTTTCTGAATAATAAACTCGTAACACTCACCGATGACATTGTACTCCAAACTGGCCAGCGGTTTATTGATGAACCACATGAAGACTTTGGCTCCCTTTCTCGGAAACCAGTCTGTATCCATACTGATCGTGTTCGCACACCACAGCTTTTTTAAGAGCAGGAAAAAACCAAGCTGTGTGAAGAGCAGTAGCTGCAAAGTTTCCCAGGTATGGTATGCCGTATAGGGTTCAAAATGGACCGGATAAGGCAGTAATGCATAAAGAGGTTTATAGAAAATACCCAGTCCAATACAAAACAGCGACCCTATGATCATGGCCAGTTCCATATTCCACGGAGGCTCCTGCGCTTTAATGCCCCGGTCCTTCCCGAACCAGATGAAATAGGGCACCTTTAAACCGGTATGAAGAAATGTGCCTGCAGAAGCCAACATGAGGCCCATGAACGCCCACATATAATGTTCCTCGCCGAAAGCTGCAACTGTCATGGATTTACTCACAAAACCGCTGAACAATGGAAATGCGGAAATGGCAAGACCGCCAATGATTGTATAGATCATTGTCCTGGGCATGGTTCTATAAAGTCCACCCAGTTCCGACAACTTTGCCGTTCCTGTTGCATACAGCACCGAACCTGTGCCCATAAAGAGGAGTGATTTATACAGGATATGGCAAAAAGCATGGGCTACCACACCGTTGATCGCCATCTGGGTTCCCAGTCCAACACCAGCCACCATATAACCGACCTGACTGATAATGTGGTAGGCCAGCAGTCTGCGGACATCATTCTCCAATACGGCATAAACAACACCGTAAATCGCCATGACAACACCCAGGACGATCAGGATCTCTGATCCTGCACAGACACGGATCAAGGCATAAACAGCGGTTTTAGTGGTGAAAGCACTCATGAATACTGCACCAGTAACCGTAGCGGCAGGATAGGCATCAGGAAGCCAGGCACCGAGCGGCGGCACCGCAGCATTTACAATAAACCCAATCATAATCAAAAAGGTTGCGAAACTTTGAAGGTCCGTTGGCCACCAGCCGTGAAAAGGCAAATACTGGATGGATAAATCACCACTTACCGAATATTGGATCATAATCCCGGCAAATAGGATAAGACCACCAACTACATGCCATAAGAGATACCTGAATCCTGAATCAACAGAAGATGGAATTTTCCGGTACCAAACCAGGAACACTGAAGAAAAGGCCATGATTTCCCAGAAAAGGAATAATGTGAGGAAATCGCCTGCAAAGGTGACACCCAGGGACCCTCCGATATAATAAAAAGCAGCAAGGTGTTCACCGTCATTTTTTACATGAATGGAATAAATGACCCCAATCACACCCATGATAGTGAATATATAGGCAAAGACCTTGCTTAATTTATCTACATGGCCAAAGGTTAACTCCCAACTCAAAAACTCATAAATACCATAAACACCATGGGGCATGTTTACAACAGCGAAAAAAGCCAGGAGAGTGAGTAAAAGCATAAACCCCTGCTTGATTCGACCTTTGAGTAAAGGAATCAGGAGCCCGCCTATGATATAGTATGCTGACGGATGAAAAAATTCAATATTGAAAATTTCACTTATCATAATAATCCTCATCCTGCATCAGCCAAAGTTGACCTATCCATTTTGATACTACGATAATCAGCGCACAAGAGATCAATCCAAATACAGACCAGAATCCCGGGATCTTGTCTCCAAAAAAGTGAATCTCATGGCGGGGAATAATAAAATCCACCAGAATCAGTAAAACCAATAATCCATAAGCAAATTTCTTGACTTTCTGCGTGCGTAGCTTGTCTATGATCTCAATCAAATTCATCGAATAACACTCTCTGCTATTTTTACAATAAAATCTGGATACAAACCCAGAACCACACTCACGATGGCAGTTAAGGTAAGAGGAACTACCATGAAGGGGATTTCTTTAATCACAGCGTTTTCATGAGATTTGAGTTCCTGCGTGATTTCAGAATCTTCCGTCTTAAAAAATGCCTTATAAACGATGGGGATAAAATAGGCTGCATTCAAAAAGGAACTTGCCAATAATACAGCTAGTACCGCCATATTATGTCTTTCCAGGGAGCCAATGACCAGGTACCACTTTGTGATAAATCCTGATGCCGGCGGAACACCGATCATACTCAATGTGGCAATGGTGAAGGCGGCCATGGTCCAGGGCATTTTTTTTCCAATGCCGTTCAACTGACTAACCTCCGTCTTATGGGTAGAGACATAAATGGAACCGGCACAGAAGAAAAGTGTGATCTTTGAAAATGCGTGATTGGTGATGTGGATGATACCGCCTATCATTGCACTGGGCGTCAGCAAAACCGCCCCCAGGATTATATAGGAGAGCTGGCTGATGGTTGAAAAAGCCAGCCGCGCTTTCAGGTTATCCCTGCTTAAGGCCATTAGAGAGGCGATAATAATGGTTAAGGAGGCAAAAGTGATTGCAAAAACATCCACGCCAATTTCCATCATGAGGTCCGCGCCAAAAATGAAAAGTACAACACGGAGCACCGTAAAAACGCCAGTCTTGACCACCGCTACAGCGTGCAAAAGGGCACTGACCGGTGTAGGCGCCACCATCGCTGCTGGGAGCCAACTGTGAAAAGGCATAATAGCACATTTGGCGAACCCAAATAGAAACAGGATGAATATTAAATAAAGAAGGTTCGGATGGGCGGATTGCACCAACGTTGGGAATATTCCTGATTTTGAGAACTCCAGGGTGCCAGCAAGATTGTAGGTAAGTATGATCCCTGCGACAATGAAAGCCTTGGCAGCTCCCAGCAAATAAATCACATACTTCCTGGCGCCTTTTTTTGCTTCCGGTGTGTCCTTGTGGGCAACCAGTGGATAGGTGATCAATGTCAACCCCTCATAAAATAAAAACATGGTAAACAGGTTCGCCGAAAAGGCAACGCCAATTGTCATTGAAAGAGACACAGCAAAACAGGCGTAATATCGAGTCTGGGAATGCTCCTTCGTAGAGCGCATGTAGCCGATTGAATAAAAAGATGTTGCAATCCAAAGTATGGAAGCGCCCATGGCAAACAGGAGCCCGAACGCATCAACCCTGAAAGCAATTTCAATCCCCGGAAGAAGGCTGAATAATGAATATTCAATGATCTGATGGTCATAAACCACGGTTGGAATCATGGATAATACGATCAACAGTTTCAATACGCCGGCAATGATGGACCAGGATTCTCGCAGGTTCGGATTTTTCCCCGCAGCTATGATGAATAGGGCGCCAATGGAAGAGACAAGAACCGCAAGTAAGGGTTTTATTGAAACAATTGTTTCCATCAATTTTTCATCAAATTAATTTCATCAATATTGACAGTTTGATGATTGCGGTAGAGGGCAATAATAATTGCCAGACCTACGGCAACCTCCGCTGCAGCCAGGGCCATCACGAGAAAGACAAATACCTGCCCATCGACACTGTTATAGTATCTTGAAAAACCGACCAAGGCCAGGTTGACTGCATTCAGCATGAGTTCGATTGACATAAAAATCGTGATGGCATTACGCCTGAACAGCACACCCAGAACACCAATGGAAAAAAGAGCCAGACTCAAGGCAATGACGTGTTCCAGGGGTACGATCATAAGATCTTCCTTTTGCCCAGGTAAACTGTTCCAATCAGCGCAACGAGCAAAAGTAAAGAGGCCACCTCAAAAGGAAGCAGGAACTTGGTAAAAAGTGCTTCCCCAAGGGCATAGACATTCCCTGCTGAAAATTTCGATAAGGGTTGGTGCAACTCTCCTGAACCATTTATCATGATCAGAAAAATTCCAAAAAAGAATAAAAGGACCAGCATGAGGGATGTGGCTTGCTGAAATTTCATAAAATGCGGTGCTGCCTTCTCCCTCCCCAAGTTCAGCAGCATCACAACAAACAAGAAAAGAACCATGATGGCTCCCGCATAAATGAAAATTTCCAGGACAGCAAGAAAATAGGCTTCCAGAAGCAAATAAATCATGGCCAGTGAGAAAAAACAAACCACCAGCAGGATGGCGCTATAGACAGCATTTTTATTCAGTACCACAAAGATAGCGGAGCCGACGGCGATGAAAGCAGCAATATAAAATAGGAGTGAAAGTGACATATTAAATCTGAATTAAAACTAATCGAATCCAAGCCTCATTAATTCACCAGTTGTTTAATTTTGTGAAAGAGTCATATTAATATTTGGATTGCTAATGAGGATAAAACATAATTGGGATTAATTACATAATTACGTTTTACATAATTTATTACCAAAATAATATTCTTATCTTCGCTCATTTCTGTACTTCTGATAAATATTTTCTTTCTGGTGAATAATGCAGGTTAGATTTTAGGTTTACCGTTTTTGTTTTGCCGGGAATAATAATTTTGATCTTTGGTCATCTCATATACATCCAGGAGTCCCTCCCGATCGATGATAAGGTCTTCCCTGGTATAAGCGGAAAAATCGTAAATCTCGGTCAATTCAATGGCTTCTTCCGGACAGGCCATTTCACAGAAACCGCAGAAAATACAGGTTAAAAGATCAATCTCAAATTTGACCGGATAGCGTTCCTTGCCATCGTCCCAAGGGGCCGGGCCGGGATCAATCTCAATGCAATCAGCCGGGCAAGCTGCAGCGCACATATCACAAGCGACACAGCGAATACGGCCATCTTCATATTTATTCAGGCGGTGGAGTCCACGGTATCCATCCGGGGGTATATGTTTTTCATCTGGATATTGGATGGTGATCTTTCTTTTAAAGAAATAGCGCAGCGTCACCATTAACCCTTTGATTAAAGCAGGGAAATAAAGTTTATCCCAAAAGGTTGGTTCATAGGATTTTATAACAAGACCCATTAGATCACCGCCTTAAATGTGAGATATCCGGCGGTTAAAAATATGTTAAAAAGTGCCAGGGGCAGCATCACCTTCCAGCCCAATCTCATTAATTGATCATAGCGAAATCGGGGAAAGGTCCAGCGCACCCAAATAAACAGGAAAAGAAAAAATCCCATTTTCAGAATAAAAGAAGTTACGGACAGCATTGCTCCCCACAGACCCAGGGCAGCCTCATTCACAAAGGGGACATCCCAGCCGCCAAAAAAGAGTGTAACCGTTAAAGCTGCAGCCGTGATCATATTGGCATATTCGGCCATGAAAAACATGGCAAATTTCATACTGCTGTATTCCGTGTGATAGCCGCCCACCAACTCCTGTTCCGCTTCTGAAAGATCGAAGGGCAGCCGGTTGGTTTCTGCATAAACGGCCACCAGGAAAATGAGAAAAGCCAAGGGCTGCTTAAAGACATTCCATGATAAAAAGTGTCCCTGTTGATCCCCGACAATGTCATTCAATTTCAATGACCCGGACAATAAAATGATACTCACCACTGCCAGCCCCATGGCCAATTCATAACTAATGAGCTGTGCCGATGAACGCAGCCCGCCAAGGAGGGAATATTTACTATTTGAGGACCAGCCGGCCAATACAATGCCATAGACGCCGATACTGGTCAATGCAAGAATGTATAAAATGCCAACATTCACATCAGCGACTTGAAGGGGAATCTGCCTGCCAAAAAGGGTAATATCTGACCCGAATGGGATCACCGCAAAAGTCATCAATGCCGGTATGAGCAGGATTGCCGGAGCAAGGATAAAAATGGGTTTATCAACGCCTGCGGGAATGATGTCCTCTTTCATAAGAAATTTGATGCCGTCTGCTAGCGGTTGAAAAATGCCTTTTGGTCCCACGCGATTAGGACCGAGCCGTCCCTGGATAAAAGCAGAAACACGTCTTTCCGCATAGATCATGATGAGCACGGTAAGCATGGTTCCGGCAAATACAACTAAAACTTTAACGAGAATAATGATAAAACCTAAAAGATCCATTATGCTTCATGCCTCCCGTTTAATGATATTCCGGTGGATCCTAACCGGAAGAATGAGAGACCTTTATAATCTGGAAACTTTTCACCCATTTCCTGCATCACCTGACTGATATCTTGCATGGGTAGTTTCCCTGGATCCATTTCTTTCATCACCAACGCTAGTATTTCCCAATCTGGTTTAGCCTCACCTTGAATGGGCAGGGATGGGCGTAGCCACTGGACTCGCCCCTGGTCATTGGTGATGGTTCCCTCCCGTTCAAATGGGGCCAGTCCCGGAAGCACAATATGTGCTGACTTGGCTAAATCTGTCATGGCATAGCTCTGGACAATGACAAAATCCATCCTGGCCAGGATGTCTTTCCAGGTATTATCCAAGTCCCGATCTACCCCATCATCCAAAATGTACAAACCACAAATATTCCGGGCGTTTAATTCAAAAGGGAGATCTTCTGCTATTTCTCCGCAAATATCAGTCATACCACGGAGATTTGGCGACCGGTCTGCACTGATTCGAAACCCCGATGGATAATTGATCTCTTCACCCCGGATGGGTGGCAGTGAGCCCAGGATGCCCGCCATCATTTGTCCCAGTAAAAAATTTGATTCATTGGTGTGAAACGGGGATCCCATGCGGGCAGTTTTTCCCTTGGCTTGCTCTATGAGTTTTGCTGTTTTCTGAATCGCTTCATCCCAATCAAGTGCATCAAAAGTTTCGCCATTCCGCATCAGGGGTTGAACAACACGGTCAATTTCTTCAAAGCGATGGAAGCCGTAACGGCCAATATCACACATGAAATAACCATTTACATCCTGATTTTCCCTAGCCGTCAATCGGAAAATCTGATTTTTCCGGGAAAACACATCCACATTGCAGCCCACACTGCAATCCTGGCAGACAGAGGGTTGTTGGTCCAGGTTCCAAATGCGGTTCTTGTGGATATAATCCGTGCTTAATAATGCCCCAACGGGACAAATGTCAGCCACATTTCCCGCTAATAGATTATCAAGAGGCCTATCTTCCAAGGCTGCTATTTTTGAGTTGTATCCACGGGAATCTACAAACAGTTCGCTGGTCCCTGAAATTTCCTGTGTAAAACGCACGCAGCGACTGCAGAGGATACAGCGATTATGGTTAATGACGATCTGGGAGCCAAGATATTCATTTGAATGTACTCTTTTTTCTTCCTCGAATCGGCTGTGGGCACTGCCAAACTTGAAGGAGTAGTCCTGGAGATAACATTCGCCGGCCTGGTCGCATACAGCACAATCCAGGGGATGATTTAAAAGGAGAAATTCCAATATATTTTTCCGCTCCTGAACCA